>CAJWBV010000095.1 GCA_913020275.1 uncultured Rhodobiaceae bacterium | reverse complement strand
TGTCCATCTCACGATGACGTGGGTGGTTTCTTTTTCGATATCGAGGCCGTTCGGACCGAGGCGAGCGACCGATGCTCCGCGCAGGCTCCTCCTCTTCATGCGCTTCGAGGACCCGCGGAAGCCCATCTCCATCTATTTCAACGTGCCGGGAGCATTAATGAAGCCTTGTTTGGCCGTCTACGACACGCTGCGGACGCTCGAGTGTCCCGTGACGACCGTAAATCTCGGACTGGCCACGGGCATGGGCGCGTTCTTGTGCGGCGCGGGCACGAAGGGCATGCGCTACGCCCTGCCCAATGCCCGGATTATGGTGCATCAGCCATCGGGCGGGTTTCAGGGGCAGGCGTCAGACATCGAGCGTCACGCGCAGGAAATTCTGGATATGCGCGCACGGCTCAACAAAATTTATGTGACGCATACCGGCCAGTCCTTGCGTAAAATTGAAGACGCGCTGGAGCGTGATACATTCATGACAGCGGAACAGGCGAAAGATTTCGGTCTGGTTGACGAGGTGACCGAACGCCGTGCAGAGGAAAGCGCAAAAAGCGAGTAGTTGTTCTCGACTGCGTTAATTTTCTTGATGGGTCGGTTGCTTCATGGTGAAGTATAAAACGAATCAGTCCGGTTCAGATTAGAACAACAATTTTGGTACCTTATTGAAAGGCGGAACCATGAGCAAAGTAGGCGGAAGCGGCGACGGTAAAAGCACCCTTTACTGCTCGTTCTGCGGCAAAAGCCAGCACGAAGTGCGCAAGCTTATTGCCGGCCCGACCGTATTCATTTGCGATGAATGTGTTGAATTGTGCATGGACATTATCCGCGAAGAGAGCAAGGCCTCGCTGGTCAAAACGCAGGATGGCGTGCCCACGCCGACCGAAATTCTGGAAGTATTGGACGATTATGTCATCGGGCAGGCACATGCCAAACGTGTTCTGTCAGTGGCGGTGCACAATCATTACAAGCGCTTGAACCATGTCGGCAAAAATGGCGATGTGGAGCTCGCAAAATCCAATATTTTGCTGGTCGGCCCAACTGGGTGCGGCAAGACATTGCTGGCGCAAACACTCGCGCGCATTCTGGATGTACCGTTCACCATGGCCGATGCCACAACGCTGACGGAAGCCGGCTATGTGGGCGAAGACGTTGAAAACATCATTTTGAAGCTGTTGCAAGCTGCCGATTTCAGTGTTGAGCGCGCCCAGCGCGGCATTGTGTACATTGACGAGGTCGATAAAATCAGCCGTAAGGCCGATAATCCCTCAATCACGCGCGATGTGTCGGGCGAGGGTGTGCAACAGGCGCTTTTGAAAATTATGGAAGGCACTGTGGCTTCCGTGCCCCCGCAAGGCGGGCGCAAACACCCGCAGCAGGAATTTCTGCAAGTCGATACCACGAATATTCTGTTTATTTGCGGCGGTGCCTTCGCCGGACTTGAGCGCGTGATTTCCCAGCGCGGCAATGAAACCTCAATAGGCTTTAATGCGCGCGTCGATGCACCCGAAGAGCGCAATACGGGTGATTTGCTGAAAGAGCTGGAGCCGGAAGACCTGCTCAAATTCGGTCTGATTCCGGAATTTGTCGGGCGTCTGCCGGTGCTGGCGACGCTGGAAGACTTGGACGAGGATGCGTTGGTGACCATTTTGAGCCAGCCGAAAAACGCGCTGGTCAAGCAGTATCAGCGGCTGTTTGATATGGAAGACACGCAGTTGACCTTCAACGACGACGCGTTACTTGCGGTCGCGCGCAAGGCCATTGAGCGCAAAACCGGTGCGCGGGGTCTTCGCTCGGTTATTGAAGGCATTTTGCTGGACACCATGTTCGAATTGCCTTCAATGGAAGGGGTGCGCGAGGTGGTTATCAGCCGCGAAGTGGTGGAGGGTCAGGCCACACCGCTTTACATCTATGCTGATAACAAAGACGAAGCGGCGTCCGCTCCCACAGCTTCCTGAACCTTAGATACGTTCCACCGGGTCAGGTATTGCGTAAACGCTTTTCTCGTCAAATGCGCGAGATTGTCGCATTCATTGAAAATTCATTGGGTAATGCCCACATAAGTAGTGGCGGTTTATTCGGAATCGCTAATAAATCTATCGGGTAAGACCTCAAAGGGAGCGCACCATGACTGATGATACAACACCAGAAAAAACCATTCCGGTCGTGCTTCCGGTTCTGCCCTTGCGCAATATTGTTGTATTTCCGGGCATGATTGTGCCGCTTTTTGTGGGGCGCGAGAAATCCATCCGTGCCCTTGAAGATGTAATGGCCGACGATAAGGAATTACTGCTAGTCAGCCAGAAAGACGGCGATCAAGACGATCCCGAACCCGCAGACATGCATGAAATCGGCACGGTTGGCTCTGTATTGCAAATGCTCAAACTGCCTGACGGCACGGTGAAAGTACTTGTCGAAGGCAATAGTCGCGCGCGGGTGCTTGAATATTTGGACAATGAGGCTTTTTTTGAAGCCAGCGCGCTGGCGCTGGAAGATGAAGTTGGCGATGAAACCGAGCTGAAGGCGCTGATGCGCTCGGCTGTCAGCCAGTTTGACGGCTATGTCAAACTGAACCGCAAAATTCCGCCGGAAGTTCAGTCGAATGTCAATCAAATCGAAGATCCGGTGAAGCTGGCCGACACGATTGCGGGGCATTTGAACATTTCGCTGGAAGAAAAACAGCAATTGCTTGAAATCCTCTCGGTCGGCAAACGGCTTGAAGGTATTTTGGGCCATATGGAAGGCGAAGTGGGGGCCTTGCAGGTCGAGAAAAAAATCCGTGGCCGCGTGAAGCGCCAGATGGAAAAAACCCAGCGCGAGTATTATTTGAACGAACAGCTCAAAGCCATTCAGAAGGAACTGGGCGAGGGCGAAGACGGCAGCAATGAAATCCTGGAGCTTGAAGAGCGTATCGCGCAGACCAAGCTGTCCAAGGAGGCGCGCGAAAAAGCCGATGCCGAATTGAAAAAGCTGAAATCAATGGGGCCGATGTCGGCCGAAGCCACCGTTGTCAGAAACTATCTTGATTGGCTGTTATCCGTGCCGTGGGGCAAGAAATCGCGCATCAAGAAGGATTTGACGCATGCAGAAAATGTGCTGAATGCCGACCATTACGGATTGGAAAAGGTAAAAGAACGCATTTTGGAATATCTTGCGGTGCAACAGCGTTCCAAAAAACTGCGCGGGCCGATCCTGTGCCTTGTCGGGCCTCCTGGCGTCGGCAAGACGTCGCTGGGTAAATCCATTGCCGCAGCGACGGGGCGCGATTTTGTGCGTATGTCGCTGGGCGGGGTGCGGGATGAGAGCGAAATTCGCGGCCACCGGAGAACTTATATCGGGTCGATGCCGGGCAAGGTCGTGCAGTCGATGAAAAAGGTGAAGTCGGTAAACCCGCTCATGCTTCTGGACGAAGTGGACAAGCTGGGTGCCGATTATCGGGGCGATCCGTCATCTGCGTTGCTGGAAGTGCTGGATCCGGAGCAAAACAACACGTTTGCCGACCATTATCTGGAAGTTGATTATGACCTGTCCAATGTCATGTTCGTGACCACGGCCAACTCGCTGAATATTCCGGGGCCACTGCTTGACCGCATGGAGGTTATCCGCATTGCCGGCTATACCGAAGACGAAAAAATCGAAATTGCCCGCCAACATTTGCTGCCCGATTCAGTCAAGGAACACGGGCTGCGTGATGGTGAGTTTGGCATTGACGACGAAGCGTTGCGCCAGCTAATCAGGGTCTATACCCGCGAAGCTGGTGTGCGCGGCCTGAAACGCGAATTGGCATCGCTGGCGCGCAAAGCCACAACCAAAATCGTCAAGGGCGAAGAAACCAGCGTCAATATTACCATCGACAATATTGCCGACTATGCCGGTGTTGAGAAATATCGCTTTGGGCTGGCCGAGATTGAAGACCAGGTGGGCGTCGTAACAGGTCTTGCCTGGACGGAAGTGGGCGGCGAATTGCTGACCATTGAAGGCGTTATGGTGCCCGGCAAGGGGCGCATGACCACCACCGGCAAGCTGGGCGATGTGATGAAAGAATCAATAAACGCCGCCTCTTCCTATGTGCGTGCGCGCAGTACGCTGTTCGGCATTGAGCCGCCCGTGTTTGAACGCAAGGACATTCACGTACACGTCCCAGAAGGCGCCACGCCTAAGGACGGCCCCTCGGCGGGGACCGCCATGGCGACGGCGATTGTGTCGTTGTTGACGGGTATTCCGGTGCGTAAAGAGGTGGCGATGACCGGCGAGGTGACCTTGCGCGGGCGCATTTTACCGATTGGTGGCCTGAAAGAAAAATTATTGGCGGCATTGCGCGGCGGTATCACTAAAGTATTGATTCCAAAGGATAATGAGAAAGATCTGACGGAAGTTCCTGACAATATCCGCGCCGGTCTGGAGATTGTTCCGGTTGAAAATATGGACGAAGTGCTGAGCCATGCCCTGCAACATCTGCCGGTTGCTATTGAATGGGATGAGGATGCCTATTACGCTAGCCGGGAGATAGCTCGTGTTGATGATCCCGAGGCCTCGCAACCTCATTAACTCGCGCAATCCGCGAATGGATACCCCCAAAAACTTT
>CAJWBV010000094.1 GCA_913020275.1 uncultured Rhodobiaceae bacterium | reverse complement strand
TAAATCAGCCTATCCCGACAAGCTGGAAATTGTGCAGGGTGACGCTTTGCAAATATCTCCCGACAGCCTGACGGCGGAGCCGTACCGCATTATTTCAAATCTGCCTTACAATATCGCCACCCCGCTTTTCACCGGCTGGTTGGAAAACAGTTGGCAAGGTGGCGTATGGGCGCCACGCTTTTTGTCCATGACTTGCATGTTCCAAAAGGAAGTTGCCCAGCGCATTGCCGCCGCCCCGGGCACCGACAATTACGGGCGTTTATCGGTTCTGGCAGGATGGTTGACCCAGGCCCGCATTTTGTTCGATGTCGACCGTCAGGTTTTCGTGCCGCCGCCCAATGTCACATCAAGCATTGTGCATGTGGAACCGCGCGCGCACCCGCTAGCGCCGGCCGACCCTCAAATGCTGTCGCAAGTCACAGCCGCGGCTTTCGGACAGCGACGGAAAATGTTGCGTGCCAGCCTAAAAAAAATATGTCCATCGCCGAGTGACATTCTGGCGGCGGCCGATATTGCGGAAACCAAACGGGCCGAACAGTTGGAAATCGAGGAATTCTGCACGCTGGCGCGATTGATAGATGATCAGAACCGACAAAAGCCTGCACATTAACCCAGTTCACAGTGCCTCACGTAAGCCGTGAACAAAGTCTGAAAGACCGGTCTGGCGCGCCCTTTTGAGGCGTTCCGCCGTCAAAATGGCTCTGATTTGCCCAAGGCTTTCTTCGGCGTCGTGATTGACCACAATATATTCATATTCGGCGTAATGGCTTATTTCGTCAGACGCCTGCGCCATACGTGCGCTCACCACTTCGGCGCTGTCTTGCGCGCGCGATTTCAAGCGTCGCTCCAGTTCGGCAGCCGTTGGTGGCAAAATGAACACGCGAACCAAGTCATCAGCCGCGGCTTCCTGCAATTGTTGCGTTCCCTGCCAGTCAATGTCGAACAACACATCACGCCCTGCAGATAACGCCGCCTCGACCGGTGCTTTGGGCGTGCCGTAATAATTGTCGAAAACCTTGGCGAATTCGAGCAACCCGCCACGGTTGCGCATTTCGCCGAATTGCTGGGGGTCGACAAAAATATAATCTTCGCCGTCCACTTCGCCGGGGCGCGGCGGACGCGTGGTCATGGACACCGACATGGTAACTGCGTCATCACTTGCCAGAAGCCCGCGCGACAGCGTTGTCTTTCCCGCCCCCGATGGCGAGGACAGCACCAGCATCAAGCCGCGACGAACAATATTGGCACACATGAGGTTGCTCCGTGTGGGGTTATCTCGTGAATCGGTTTCAGTATAGCGAATTATTGGCGCTGCTGTTTCTGCAATTTGCGCCAGTTCCGCACATTTTTATTATGCTCGGCCAATGTGTCAGCAAAAATATGTCCGCCCGTGCCATCGGCAACAAAATACAGGGCCGATGTGCTGGGCGGGTCAAGCACCGCCGCCAGCGCAGCTCGTCCGGGGTTGGCGATGGGGGTTGGGGGCAGGCCGAAAATCGTATAGGTATTATAAGGCGTTGGCCTGCTGATTTCGCTCAACCGTATCGGTCTGCCGAGTGTGCCTTTGCCGCCCACCAGACCGTAGATAATCGTCGGATCCGATTGCAGTCGCATACGCTTTCGCAAACGATTGACAAACACCGCGGCCACCTGCCCGCGTTCACCGGCCTGACCGGTTTCCTTTTCGACGATTGAGGCCAGCACCACCGCCTCTTGCGGTGTTTGAAGCGGCAACCCGCGCTGGCGATTTTCCCATAATTGTGCGACGGCTTTTTTTTGTGCGGCTTGCATTTTTTTCAAAAGAGCGACGCGCGCATGGCCGCGCGGCACATAGTAAGTTTCCGGCAAAAGACTGCCCTCATCGGGAATGGTGGCCGCGCCGGACAGAACCGGCTCATTGAGCAACAATTCAACCACCTGCTGGCTGGTCAGGCCTTCAGGCACTGTGATTGCGTGCATGACAACATCGCCGACGCGCAAAATACGCGAAATATCGCGCATGCTGGCGCGTGGCGGCAGATCAAACTCTCCGGCCTGCACGGGGCCGGCAAATCGGCTATAGACCGAAAAAACCAGCGCGCTTCGCAAAACCCCAGATGCGGCAAGCTCGCGAGTTACACTGTCCAGCGATTGGCCGCGCGCGATTATGATTTGCCGCGCGCTGTCATGCGGGCCGGGTGCCATAAGCAAGACCCAGCTTGCCACGCCAATAAACAGGCCAAACAGCACACCTGCCCCGACCATGAAATGCACAGGGCGTGCTGGGCGTCCAAGTAGAAGTTTTAAAAATTTTGAAACGCGCGACACGCAGCGTTTACTCGAATGCTTTGAAAACCAGCGAGGCGTTGGTGCCGCCGAACCCAAAGCTGTTTGACAGAACCGCCGTCACATTCTTTTCCTGCGCCTGATTGGGCACCAGATTAATATCTGTCTCTACCGAAGGGTTATCAAGATTTAACGTCGGCAGCAAAACATTGTCACGAATGGCGAGAACCGAGAAAATGGCCTCGACAGAACCGGCCGCGCCCAGCAGGTGACCGATGGCCGATTTTGTTGACGACATGGCAAGGTCGCCAGAAGCACCGCCAAAAAGTTTCTCTACAGCGCGCAATTCGATCTCGTCGCCCACTGGCGTTGAAGTGCCATGCGCGTTGATATAGCTGATATCGTCCGGCGACAGGCCCGATCGTTTCAGCGCTGCGCGCATGGAGCGGAACCCGCCCGACCCATCTTCGGCCGGTGAGGTGATGTGATATGCGTCACCCGACATGCCGTAACCAACGACTTCGGCATATATTTTTGCACCGCGCGCCTTGGCGTGTTCGAGTTCTTCGAGCACCAAAATGCCGGAACCCTCGCCCATGACAAACCCGTCGCGGTCTTTGTCGTAAGGGCGCGAGGCTTGCGTCGGCCGGTCGTTAAAACCTGTCGAAAGCGCCCGACAGGCCGCAAATCCGGCAATACCCAGTGGGGTAATTGCGCTTTCCGAGCCACCGGCCACCATAACATCGGCATCATCCCACATGATGATGCGTGCGGCATCCCCGATGGCATGTGCGCCCGTTGAACAAGCGGTAACAACTGCGTGATTGGGCCCTTTAAGGCCATGTTTGATGGAAACCTGCCCGCCGGCCAGATTAATCAGTGAACCCGGAATAAAAAAAGGGCTCAGGCGCCGTGGCCCGCGCTCTTTTAGCGTGATAGCGCCGGCTTCAATGCCTTCAAGCCCGCCAATGCCTGCGCCGATCATCACTCCGGCGCGTTCCCTTTTCTCTTCCGTATCAGCTACATATCCGGAATCTGCCAAGGCCATATCCGCACCGGCAATAGCAAAGGTGATGAAGTCATCAACGCGCTTTTGTTCTTTCGGGGCAATGAAAAGGTCGGCGTTAAAGCCGTCTTCTCCGCGCTTTACCGGACACGCAATACGACACGGCAAATCTTCCGTGTCGAACTTGTCAATGGTGTTCGCGCCCGACGTACCGGCAAGCAAATTGCGCCAACTGTTCTCGATATCCGCACCCAGCGGATTGACAGAACCGATTCCGGTGACGACAACGCGTCTCATAATTGCCCGGCCCGAAGCCCCTTAGGAGGCTTGCTCGATGAATTTGACGGCGTCTGCAACAGTCAAAATGGTTTCTGCGGCATCGTCAGGAATTTCGATACCAAACTCTTCTTCAAAAGCCATAACCAGCTCTACAGTGTCCAAGCTGTCTGCCCCAAGATCGTCGATGAAGCTGGCGGCTTCGCTCACATTATCTGCTTCCACACCCAGGTTTTCGACAACAATTTTTTTAACACGTTCAGCAATTTCGCTCATGATTGGATCCTCGATTCTTCGTGCTACCCGACTGTCAGACAGCTTGTTCAAAACAGTTGCAAAGCATGTTTACCATACTTGCAGGCTAACTATCATCCTTTAAAAACGATGTCCAGCACCTGACAAAATGAAAATTTATAGGCCTTAAACCATCGCCATGCCGCCATTGACATGCAATGTCTGGCCGGTGACGTAAGCCGCCTCATCACTTGCCAGATAAACGCATGCGGCGGCGATGTCATTGCTCGCGCCCAGTCTGCCTGCAGGAATGGCCGCTGCAAGGCTTTCGCGCTGGGCTTCGGGCAGAGCATCCGTCATTGGCGTGGTAATGAAACCGGGGGCCACACAATTAACCGTAATGCCGCGGCTGGCAACTTCTTGCGCCAGTGATTTGCTCATGCCGATCATACCGGCTTTCGATGCCGCGTAATTTGCCTGTCCCGGATTTCCGGTGGTGCCGACGATAGATGTAATGCCGATAATACGCCCGTGCCGGCGTTTCATCATGCCCCGCAAGGCGGCGCGTATAAGCTGGAATCCGGCTGTGAGATTGACCGACAAAACGGCGTCCCAATCTTCGTCTTTCATACGCAAAGCGAGATTGTCGCGGGTTATACCGGCATTATTGACCAAAATATCCAGCCCATCGAGCGCGGTTTCGGCGGCTCCCGCCAAGGCAACCGCCCCGTCCGATGACGATAAATCAGCGACCAGAACCTTGGCTCCCTCGCCCAGATTATCCGCCAGTTCCTGCAAAACATGTTCACGCGTGCCGGCA
>CAJWBV010000093.1 GCA_913020275.1 uncultured Rhodobiaceae bacterium | reverse complement strand
ATAATCCGCGCCAGATGCCCCAAATCGCGCGCCGACATTTTGTGGCTTGGGTCCGGCAGTCCGGTGGAATTGGCAAATACCGAATTGCGCAAACCCAACTCAATGCCCCGTTCGGTCATCATATCGGCAAAGGCTTCTTCAGAGCCGGCCAACCCTTCAGCGAGCGCAATGCAAGCATCATTGCCCGATTGCACAATCACCCCGCGCAGCAAATCCAATACTGACACTTTCGAACGCGCGTTCAAAAACATGGTTGAGCCGCCCGACGCCGAGCCGCCGCGCCGCCAGGCATCATCGCTCACAAAAAACTTGGTATCGGGCTGCACGGCACCGTCGCGCAAAGCCTCAAAAACCATCAACACGGTCATGAGCTTGCTCATGCTCGCCGGGCTCATCGGTGCATCGGCATTTTTCTCATACAAAACCACGCCGGTTTCGGCATCCATCACAAACGCATAGTCGGCTGCACTGTCAAAAGCCCGCACCGGTGCCACGAGTGCGAAAACAAAACCTATAGCTAGAATAAAACGACCCAAAACCGGCAGCATTTTCGGCCTCCCTCAGCCTGTTTATTGTTCAACGATAACCGCGTCCTGATGGCCGGCGGACACCAGCATGTCACGCGTCTGGCGGGCATCCTCGCGCACATTTGCCCCGCCCACTTTCACACGGTAATAAGTTTCGCCGTTAATCTCGGCTTCACTGACTTCAGCAGGCGTAATTCGGTCAAGTTGGCGCTTCAGGCGCTCGGCATTAAACCGGCTGCTGAAAACCCCCACCTGCACCGCATATCTTTTGCTGGCAATAGGCGGCGGAGCGTCGGCAATTGTGCGCCCGTCCAGTGTCTGCTTTTCAACCTGTTCCACGGGTGCGGCGGCAACCCTTTTGTTTTCATCAGGAGTTCGCGGTTTTTCCGCAATGAAAGAGGCCGGCTCTTGCCCGCGGATTAGCCTTCCGGCACTGTCATACATCGGCGCGCGGCCCAAATATTGAACGCGCACTCGGGTGGTGCCCTTGTCGCGGAAGCCCAAAACTTCGGCGGCCTTGCGCGACAGATCGATTTCGCGGTCCTTCGCGAACGGTCCGCGGTCATTGATACGCACGATAATCGATTTGCCATTTTCCAGATTTGTTACGCGCGCGCGCACCGGCATGGGCAATGTCGGATGCGCCGCTGTCAGTAAATTCATGTCGAAAATCTCACCATTGGCCGTACGCCGCCCGTGAAATTTCGGGCCGTACCATGAGGCGATGCCCACCTCGTCATAATTCGGGTTTTCACGCGGATAGTACCAACTGCCCATGATTTGATAGGGCGTGCCGATTTTGTAAATGCCGCCGGCCGCAGTCTGGCGTCCCTGTTGTTCGTAAGTGTTTGCGCGGTTGGCCGGTGCGCCGCACCCCGCCAGAAGGGAGATAAGAACAAAGGCCGATAAGGAACGAGAAGAGAGCATACGACAACTTGCTTAGCAAAAGATTGGGTTGTGCAGAGACTATAAGATTCGCACGCCGACTTGAAGCATTACCAACGCAATAGGGGCTTGCGCGCTGGGCCTGTCTTGTTTATTCAGAAGTTCGGTTCGGAGAGGTGGCTGAGTGGTTGAAAGCGGCGGTCTTGAAAACCGTTGAGCGTTTGCGCGTTCCGGGGGTTCGAATCCCTCCCTCTCCGCCAGCCGTTTCCCACACCAACAAAACCTCTTGATTTCATCGGCGACAGCCATGTTATCGTTCATATTCGACATTTGGGAGGACTGTCATGGATATGCCGAAGCATTTGGCGGAAGCACTTGTTGACGGGCAGACTTATGCCGATTTCGAGAAACTTCATGCAGTTTTTACCGAACTGCGCACCACCGCGCCCGTGGCTATGGCAAAGCCGGACGGCATTGAACCGTTCTGGTTTATATCCAAATTCGATGATTTGCAGTTTGTTGAAAAGGACAACAAACTGTTCCATGCCGGCGACAAATCCACTGTAATGATTACAGAAGAAGAATTGACAATCGTCATGGAAGAGACTGGCGGGCCGAACCGCTTCATCACACTGGTACAGATGGACGGCGAGAAACACGCCGCTTATCGCGAACTTACCCAAAGCTGGTTTGGCCCCCGCTCCTTGCGCGAGCTTGAACCGCGCATTCGAGAACGCACGAAAGATGCTGTCGCCAGCATGCTGGCCAAAGACAATGCTTGCGATTTCGCCACCGATATCGCGCTTTATTATCCGTTGCGCGTGATTATGGACATTCTCGGTGTCGAAAACGATGCCGAAGATATGATGTTGCGCCTGACACAGGAAGTGTTTGGTGCCACCGACCCTGAAGCCAACGCAACGGGGCGCGAATATACAAGTATTGAAGAACGCATGGCGGCCATGAATTCGGTGATTATGGAATCTATGGCCTATTTTACCGCGCTGACCGAAAGCCGCCGGAAGGAACCGAAAAACGACCTTGCCAGTGTGTTCGCCAATGGCAAGATTAATGGTGAGCCACTCGGCGATATTGAGACTTATGGATATTATGCGATCACCGCCACGGCCGGCCATGACACAACATCCAATTCCACCACAGCCGGCATGTGGGCTTTGTGCCAAAACCCCGATTTGCTAGCACAACTGAAAGAAGACCCGTCGCTTATCCCGGCCTTTGTTGAAGAGAGCATTCGATGGGAGTCACCGGTCAAACATTTTATGCGAACCCCGGTGCACGACGTGCAAATACGCGGGGTCGACATCAAGGCCAATGACTGGATGATGATAAACTTTGCCTGCGCCAGCCGCGATGAAGAGATTTACGAAAATCCGTTTGAATTTGACATTCATCGCAAGCCCAATCGTCACATGGCGCTGGGTTATGGCGCGCATGTGTGTTTGGGTCAGCATTTGGCGCGGATGGAAATGCGCATGTTCTGGGAAGAGCTTTTGCCTCACCTCACCCATGTTGAAATGGCCGGGCCGATCAAGCGCGTTGCGGCCAATTTCGTGTCGGGACCTCATTCGCTGCCGATAAATTTTAAAACCCAATAAAGCCCCCACGAATTTCATGTCTGCGCGCAGAGCTTAAAACCCCGAAAAGGGCAGCAAAGTTTATTGACAAAACAGTGGGCTCTGCCCATACAGAAGCCAATATTGGCGCGGAAAAATCGGAAGAAGCAGTGACTCTCACCCATTTACAGCGGCTGGAAGCCGAAAGCATTCACATTATGCGTGAAGTGGTGGCCGAAGCCGAAAATCCTGTCATGCTTTACAGCATCGGCAAGGACAGCGCAGCCATGTTGCATGTCGCAAAAAAAGCGTTTTATCCGAGCCCCCCGCCTTTTCCGCTTTTGCATGTCGATACCACCTGGAAGTTCAAGGACATGTATGCACTGCGCGAAAAAGCGGCGGCTGATGCGGGCATGAAACTTATCGTCCATAAAAATCCTGACGCCGAAGCCCAAGGCATCAACCCGTTCGATCATGGTTCCCTACACACGGATATGTGGAAAACGGAGGGCTTGAAACAGGCACTGGACATGCACGGCTTCGACGCGGCTTTTGGCGGCGCGCGGCGCGATGAAGAAAAAAGCCGCGCCAAGGAGCGTGTGTTTTCGTTCCGCACGGCCAGCCACCGCTGGGAGCCGAAAAATCAGCGTCCGGAATTATGGAACCTTTATAATGCGCGCAAAACCAAGGGCGAGAGCATTCGCGTGTTTCCCATGAGCAATTGGACGGAGCTCGACATTTGGCAATATATCCATCTGGAAAATATCGAAATTGTGCCGCTTTATTTTGCTGCCCCGCGCCCGACGGTCGAACGTGACGGACTGCTACTCATGGTGGATGATGAACGCTTTCGCCTTGCCGAAGGTGAAAAGCCCGAAATGCGCTCCATTCGTTTTCGCACGCTGGGTTGCTACCCCTTGACCGGTGCCGTTGAAAGCAATGCCACCACCCTGCCGGAAGTTATTCAGGAAATGCTGTTGACCACGACTTCAGAGCGCCAAGGCCGGGCCATTGATCACGATGCTGCCGCCAGCATGGAGAAGAAAAAACAAGAAGGTTATTTCTGATGGCCGGTGCCGAAACTGTTTATGAAACCGATGCTTTGATCGGCAAAGATATCGA
Organism: uncultured Rhodobiaceae bacterium; assembly: GCA_913020275.1. Classification (GTDB taxonomy): domain Bacteria; phylum Pseudomonadota; class Alphaproteobacteria; order RS24; family RS24; genus UBA7378. The sequence goes on along the minus strand of CAJWBV010000093.1, from coordinate 507 downwards.
CGCATATCTGGAGCAGCATCGCCACAAAACCATGTTGCGGTTTATCACCTGCGGTTCGGTTGACGACGGCAAGTCCACGCTCATCGGGCGCTTGCTTTATGACAGCAAAATGATTTTTGAAGACCAGTTGGCTGGTCTCGAAGCTGACAGCCGTAAAATGGGCACACAGGGCGAAAATATCGATTTTGCCCTGCTGGTTGACGGGCTTGCCGCCGAACGCGAACAAGGCATTACAATTGATGTTGCCTATCGTTTTTTTGCGACCGAAAAGCGGAAATTCATTGTTGCTGACACGCCCGGCCATGAGCAATACACCCGAAACATGGTCACAGGTGCTTCAACCGCCGACCTTGCGGTCATTCTGGTCGATGCACGCCAAGGTGTTTTGACGCAGACGCGCCGCCACAGCTATCTGGTGCATTTGCTCGGCATTCGCCACATTGTTCTGGCAGTAAACAAAATGGATCTGGTCAATTACGACCAAGCTATTTTCGACCAAATTGTGAC
>CAJWBV010000092.1 GCA_913020275.1 uncultured Rhodobiaceae bacterium | reverse complement strand
ATGTTCGGCAACGACCTTGAGATATCTTTTCTTGGTTTGCTCAAGCTCCATGATGTACTGGTAGCGATCTCGGACCTGACGAAGATTGACCTCGTCCATGGACCCCGTCATTTCCTTACGGTAACGCGCAACGAAAGGGATCGTACAGCTCTGCTCGAACAAAAGCTGCACCGCTCCAGCGACATTGGCCTCTTTCAATTCCAATTCTTCCGCTACAACACCTACAATATTTTCCATCTGCTCACTCCCAAGCGATATCTCAGTAAAACCTTCCGAACACAGGTCTCAGGGCCCAAGGTGCATCTTTCCTCAGCCTTACAATCCGGTACTCGGCATGCTGATTTCATTTTTTGTTTTGTGATTTTTGGTGCTCATAAACCTCTGTGGCCACCGGCGGAGGGGGGCTCTGGGCAATTTACCCATCGCCAGCCTCTTCAGGCCTAAAGTGAGGTTCGCACGAGCTTACAACCCTGCACAAAAGCTCTTTATACGAGCTCGGTCTCGGCAAAAAAGTAACCGATCTCACGGGCCGCAGACTGCAAAGAGTCGGAGCCATGGACCGAGTTTTCACCGACACTTTGAGCATAGAGCTTTCTCAAAGTCCCCTCATCGGCATCCGCCGGGTTTGTTGCGCCCATAATTTCGCGATTGCGCGCAATGGCATTATCGCCCTCAAGCACCTGCACAACAACCGGGCCGGAAATCATGAATGAGACAAGATCGTTAAAGAACGGACGCTCTTTGTGAACCGCGTAAAACCCTTCGGCCTGCTCGCGCGTCATGTGAATGCGCTTGGAAGCAACGATGCGCAATCCGGCTTCTTCAAAGCGGGCAATGATTTGACCGGTCAGATTCCGCGCGGTTGCATCGGGTTTGATAATTGAAAAAGTGCGTTCAGTTGCCATTGGAAGGGACCTCAAATTTTGCAAAACGTCCCGCCTTATACGGTGCCAACACGCGAAGAGCAAGCATCTACATCATCCGCGCTTTTCCCACTTGCCCTCCGGTGATTGCTGCCAATAGGTCAGGTCAAACCCTTCCACCTTCAGGCGCGACCAGTCGGCGCGCGCGGTCGCCAGTGCGGTTTCATCATTGCCGTCAAAAATGAACACGCATCTTTCAAAGCGCGACAGATCGTCATGTGCTGCGCCGTCAACCAGCATCAGTACCTGCGCGTCATTCGGCACATCATCTTCATGCGTCAGCCAAACAGGTTGGTCGGCTGCAAATTCAGTTAAACGCAAATCACCCGCGGCGGCATGCGGCAAGAAAACATCATCCGCCCATGTCCATAAATGCGTATTGAGAGCTTGTATGCGCTCGGGCGATCCGGCTTTTACAACCACCCGCCAATCACGGCCCAGCGACGCCTGCACGAGCCGCGGCAATACCTGTTCCAGCGTTTGACGCTCCAGATGATAGAACAGGACTTCTGTCATGTCGGGCGTCGTCCATAAGGCATCGGGGCAGGCGTTAAAACGAGCGTCATGCGGAGCGCGTTTTCCCTATTCGTAATGTTTTTTGACCAACCGGTCGAGCAGCCGGACGCCGTAACCGCTGGCCCAGCTTTTGCTGATGGCCGTTTTCGGCGACCCCATAGCCGTGCCCGCAATATCGAGATGAACCCACGGCACCTTATTGGTGAAGCGCTGTAAAAACTGCGCCGCTGTGCTGGAACCGGCATACCGCCCGCCAATATTCTTCATGTCGGCATTGGGCGTATCAATCATCTTGTCAAATTTGTCACAAATCGGCATGCGCCAAACTTTTTCGCCTTCGGCATTGCCAATTTCGGTCAATTGATCAGCCAGTTTGTCATCATTGGCGAACATGCCGGCATATTCCTGTCCCAAGGCGATGAGAATGGCACCTGTTAGGGTTGCCAAATCAATCATGAAGCGCGGCTTGAACCTGTCTTGTGTGTACCACATGGCATCGGCCAGCACGAGGCGGCCTTCTGCATCCGTGTTCAAAACCTCGATCGTCTGCCCCGACATTGACGTAACAATATCGCCCGGACGTTGGGCCTTGCCATCCGGCATGTTTTCAACCAGCCCGATCACACCGACCACATTGGCTTTGGCTTTGCGGGTGGCAAGCGCGTGCATAAGGCCCGTAACGGCGGCCGCGCCGCCCATATCGCCCTTCATGTCTTCCATGCCGGCCGACGGCTTGATCGAAATACCGCCCGTGTCGAAACAAACGCCCTTGCCGATAAAGGCCAGCGGCTTTTTGGATTTGGCAGCCCCCTGCCATTGCATCACGACCATTTGGCTGGGGTGTTCGCTGCCCTGCCCGACGCCCAGCAAGGAACCCATGCCGAGTTTTTTCATCTGCGCCTCGGAGAGCACTTCGACCTTCACACCCAGCTTGGTGAGCTGTTTGGCGCGGCGCGCAAATTCGGGCGGCGTCAGAATGTTTGACGGCTCATTGACCAGATCGCGCGCCAGCAATGTGCCTTGCGCCACGGCATCCAATTCGTCGAACATCCGGCGCGCGGCGGCGGTTTCCGCCGTTGCAACGGTCAGTCTCGCGGCCTTTTTCGCCGGTTTGCTTTTGGTTTTATAGCGGTCGAACGTATAGGCGCGCAAAACCATGCCAATACCAGCGCGTGCGGCTATTTCGCCTGCCTTGAAAGGCGCGTCCGCCAGTTGTTCAAGCACCAACGTCAGCGTGCCGGTGGCTTTTTCGACTGTGCCGAGCGCCGTGCCGCCGAATTTCTCCAAATCGGTGGCGGTAAGTTTGGCCGGATCACCAAGCCCGATCAGAACAATGCGGTCGAGATCCGTGCCGGCGGGAGCCAGCAATTCCATCGAACTGCCGGCACCACCTTCAAACTTGCTGGTTTTCATTGCGCGCGTCAGCGCACCGCCGGTTTTCTTGTCAAGGTCGCGGCCAAGCGCGCCCAAAGCCCGGCCCTTTTTTACAGCCAGTAGAAGTGTTCCTTTTTGCGGCAGTTTGAGGTTCGCGAAAGCGACGGCAAAGGGCATTATTATCTCCTAAGGATCAGTGTTTGATGGCTCGGAGCGTAAATTTAAAACTATCGGGTGTCCAGTTTCAAATCCGCTAGAGCAAAACCATATTTTATGTTACATCATCGGAATGAATACCCCGTCACACAGCCTTTTAAGGCATATTCGTCTTACTTTTTTGTCCGTGCTTTTTGCCGCTGTAATCTTAACGCCGGCACCGGAGGCGCGCGAAGTCGAAGGCATTGCTGCAATCGTCAATGACGAAGTTATCTCGCTTTACGATGTCGACCAGCGGGTCGAGTTGTATTTCGTGTCATCCGGCATTGTCCGCTCGCGCGAAACCGTTGAACGCTTGCGCGAACAGGCATTGCGCGAACTCGTGGATGAAAAACTGCAGATGCAAGAAGCCCGACGGGTGGAAATCAGCATTGAAGAAGAAGAAATTGAGCGCGAGATTAATCGTCTTTCCGAGGGCTTCAGCACATCGCAGACCAGCATTACCGAATTTCTTGAAGAGCGGGGCATTAAGGAACGAACATTGGAGTCGCAAATCGAAGCGGACCTGGCATGGAGCCAATTTATCCGCCGCAGCTTTGGCGGGCGCATACGGGTCGGCGATGATGAGGTTGACGAACAATACCGAAAAGTTGTGCGCGCCATCGAACAGCCGCGCTTTCTGGTGAGCGAAATTTTGCTCAATGCCGACACGCTCACCGACCAGCAAAGGGTCGCGCGCATATCGCAGGAAATTGTCACCCAGTTGCGCAACGGGGTTGATTTTTCAGCCGTGGCACGCCAGTTCAGCGTATCATCGACAGCCGCACGCGGCGGGCAGCTGGGATGGGTGACGCTCGAACAATTGGATCCGGCGCTGGGCTCAGTGCTGACCAAAATGGAGCCGGGGCAAATATCGACACCGATTGCGACTAATGCTGGTTTTTACATCCTGCTCCTGCAAAACCGCGAAGAAGGCCGTGCCCGCAATGCTTTGAACAATAAATTTGATATCATGACAGTCACTTTTCCTGAGGAAACAAATGCTGTTGACATAAAAAAGTTTGTCGAGAATTTCCGCACCTGCAAAGCCGCAAACGAAAGCGCTGAAAGTCTGTCGGCAAAAGTTGCGCGCTCCGGCCTGAAACCGCTCGTTGAATTGCCGGCGCAGCTGCACAATTCCGTGATCAATCTCGAAGCAGGCCAAGTCGCCACACCACAACCGGCAAATGACACCGCCAAGAACACAAATGTTTATGTGGTTTGCGACCGAAAGGACGATCAGGGCATTCAGGTTTCGCGCAAGGATATTGGCGACAATATTTTTGCACAGCGCCTGTCAATGAGTGCGCGCCGGCATTTGCGCGACCTGCGGCGCGACGCTGTCGTGGAGTATCGTTGAGGCGTTTGCATGCCTGATGACGCATTGCCGCCTCTGCGTGACGTCATTGCCACCCATAATTTGCGGGCCCAACGGAAATTCGGTCAAAATTTCATTCTGGATTTGAACCTGACCCAACGCATTGCCCGCGCAGGGGGTGATCTGTCTGAATGCACCGTCATTGAAATTGGCCCTGGGCCCGGCGGCCTGACGCGTGGACTGCTGATGAGCGGTGCGCAAAAAGTCATCGTGATTGAAGCCGATGCGCGGTTTCTCCCCGCCCTTAAAGATATTAA
>CAJWBV010000091.1 GCA_913020275.1 uncultured Rhodobiaceae bacterium | reverse complement strand
CCACGTCAACCAGCCTTGCGATCCGCCGTAACATGGCGCGAATGATACGATTTGAACGCCTGTTCAACAAGCAACGCAATTGTGACGCTTCGCCGCCGGGGACACGGTTCCGCTTGGGTGCGGCGCGGCATCGTCCGTGCTTGCCGCCGGGCGCGGCGGGGGCTATGGTCCGCACAACTTCAAGACCCCCGATCCAGACCCGAGGAGTGAACCATGTTCAAGGGCTCTTTCCCTGCGTTGATTACCCCGTTCAAAGACGGTGCGGTGGACGAATCGGCGTTCAAGAGCTTCGTGGATTGGCAGATCACGGAAGGCTCCGACGGCCTGGTGCCCTGCGGCACGACGGGCGAGTCGCCGACATTGAGCCATGATGAGCATTTGCGCGTCGTGGAAATATGCATCGGCGCGGCTGCCGGTCGGGTGCCCATTATTGCCGGAACCGGCTCAAATTCGACACAGGAAGCCCTTGATTTCACCTGCCACGCCGAGCGGGCGGGTGCGGCCGCCGCGTTGGTTGTTACGCCCTATTATAACAAACCAACCCAGGCCGGGCTGATTGCGCACTTCAGTGCATTGAATGCGGCGGTGGAGAAACTGCCACTGATTATCTACAATATTCCGGGTCGTAGTGCGGTCGATATGCAGGTAGACACCATGGCGGAACTGGCAGCGCTTGAAAATATTGTCGGCGTGAAAGACGCAACCGGTGATCTCGCGCGGGTTGCCGCGCAACGCATAGCATGTGGCCCTGATTTTATTCAGCTTTCCGGTGAGGACGCCACCGCCTTGGGCTTCAACGCGCAAGGCGGGCGCGGGTGCATTTCGGTTGCCGCGAATGTTGCACCGGATTTGTGCGCGTCGTTTCAAAATGCCAGCCTCTCCGGAGATATGGAAACCGCGCTGGCACTGCAAGACAAGTTAATGCCGCTGAATGAGGCCTTGTTTTGTGAACCCAGCCCGTCACCTGTTAAATATGCCGTGGCGAAACTGGGTTTGTGTGCCGAAGACATCCGGCTGCCATTATTGCCAGCCAGTCCAATGGCCCGCGAGAAAGTCGACGCCGCTCTCGCGCGTCTTGAATTGGTCTGATGTCCGCAAAAAGCGGTGGTCGCAAAAAATCATCTGACGGCGATACGACCATCGTTGAAAACCGCCGGGCGCGGCGCGATTATGAAGTTGTCGATACATTCGAAACCGGTCTGGTGCTGCAAGGCACTGAAGTGAAATCGCTGCGCGGCGGCAAGGCCAATTTGACCCATTCCTTCGCATCGATCACAGATGGCGAGGGGTTTTTGATGAACGCCGATATTCCCGAATATTCAGCCGGCAACCGAAACAATCACAAGCCGACGCGGCCGCGTAAAATTCTGATGCACCGGCGCGAGCTTAACCGGCTGATGGCGGCTGTACAGCGCGACGGTATGACCTTGGTGCCGTTAAAGCTCTATTTCAACGACACGGGGCGCGTCAAACTTCTGCTGGGTCTGGCACGCGGGCGCAAAAAAGCCGACAAGCGCGAAGCTGACAAAAAGCGCGACTGGCAGCGCAACAAGGCTCGTTTGCTGCGCGAACGCGGTTGAATTTCAGATAAGATCTTTGCGGACGGCCTCAAAAACCGCTTCGAACATCTCAACCGTCAGGCGGCCCGTATTTGTGTTGTAACGCGAGCAATGATAGCTGTCATAAAGGTTTATGTCGCCTAGGAGGTGGCGCGCGCCGTGAGGAAAGGGCGCATCTTTCGGCCGCACATCTAAAGCCCGCAACACGCTTTCATGGGCGATGCGCCCCAGACACACCACGGCTTGCAACTTCTCATTGGCTCCAAGCCGTGCTTTTAAAAACTGTCGGCACATGGTTATTTCCGCACCCACCGGCTTGTTTTGCGGCGGCACGCACCGTACAGCATTGGTAATCATGCAAGCTAGCAGGGTCAGGCCGTCTTCGGCATGTTTGTCGTAGCGGTCATTTGAAAACCCGTATTTCGCCAATGTCGCATAGAGCAGATCTCCGGCCCAGTCGCCCGTAAAGGGGCGGCCGGTGCGGTTGGCACCGGTCACGCCGGGGGCCAGCCCGACAATGAGCAATTTTGCGTCATCTGCACCGAAACACGGCACGGCACCATTAAACCAGTCCGGATTTTTCCTCGCGTTCTCGTCGCGATAATCGGCAAGGCGCGGACATAATTGACAGTCTTTTGGCGGGTTTGCGGGGGTGTTCATGGGCGTGTTCACAGGCTTGGTCATGGGCGCAAGTATAGCCGCAAGCATCTTGCCATCAAGCCGCGACTGGCGTATGGGCTTTCTATGCAGGAAAAACACGCAACATTTCTGGCGCTGGGCAGCAATTTGCCGGCCAATTATGTTTCCAGTGTCGATTTGTTGCATGCCGCCATCGCAGCCATCGCTGCCGCCCGTGTGCGGGTTGTTGCCGTGTCATCTTTCTACCGAACCCGCCCTTTTGGGCCGTCCCAGCCCGATTATGTCAATCTTGTGTTGAAGGTGAATACGGTTTTGGGCGCGCGTGGGCTGTTGCACGAAATGCAGAATGTGGAGGCAGCATTTGGCCGCGCGCGTGAGGTGAAATGGGGACCACGCACGCTCGATATCGATCTTATCAGCATGCCCGCAGGCCGTTCAGGACCGGACCCTGTTTTGCCGCATGGCGAAATGCACTGCCGCGGCTTTGTTCTCTATCCTTTGTGTGAAATCGCACCAGGGTGGCGGCATCCTGTCTCGGGCACGCCGATTTGCCAGCTCATTGGCGGATTGCCGCCTGCCGAGCGCGCCGGTATCACCCGTCTGGCGTGATGTTTTTGCTTGCTTCGTACCGCCAAGACGGGCTATCACCTGTCTTCACATTTCATATTTGCTGATAGGACATATTTATGGCCCGTGTAACTGTCGAGGATTGCGTAGACAAGGTAACCAACAGGTTCGAACTTGTGCTTTTTGCCGCCCATCGCGCGCGTGGTATGTCGGCGGGTGCCGAACTGCTTGTCGACCGCGACAATGACAAAAATCCGGTGGTGGCACTGCGTGAAATTGCCGATGAAAAACTGGTGCCTGATGAGGTGCGTGAAGATCTGATCGGCTCTCTGCAAAAACAGGTGGACGTGGATGAGCCTGAAGATGAAGTCGTGGCGCCTGCCGCCGTCCCTGCGGGAGACGCAAATACATCGCAGGAAGAGATGACGGCGATGAGCGAGGATGATATCCTGACGGCACTTCAGGCGCTTGAAGACATAGCGCCCAAAGAACGCAGCGACGGTGGCAGAAACGATATCTCCGATTAAGTTCTCCGTCCCGTCGACGGAGGCTTAAGGCATGATGCGTCAATACGAGCTTGTTGATCGGGTCGTCAGCTATGAACCGGCGGCAGACGAAGACCTGCTTAACCGCGCCTATATTTATGCCACCAAAAAACACGGCGACCAAAAACGCGCTTCCGGTGACCCGTATTTCTCGCACCCGGTCGAGGTGGCCGGCATTTTGACCGATTTGCGTCTGGATACGGCAAGCATCGCAACGGCGCTGTTGCACGATACGCTCGAAGACACTGATGCGACTTATGGCGAGCTTCAAAAGCTGTTTGGCGCAGAAATCGCCGAGCTTGTTGATGGCGTCACCAAGCTCTCCAAGCTGGAAATGTCGTCGCAAGACACGGCGCAAGCCGAAAACTTCCGCAAATTGTTGCTTGCCACCGCCAATGATGTCCGCATTTTGCTGGTCAAGCTGGCCGACCGTTTGCACAATATGCGGACATTGCAATTCATTAAATCCGATGACAAGCGCCAGCGTATCGCGCAGGAAACGCTGGATATTTTTGCTCCGCTCGCCGGACGCATGGGTATGCAAGCCTTTCGTGAAGAGCTGGAAGACCTTTCCTTCGGCGAGATTAATGCGGACGCACGTGATTTGTTGCTCGAACGGCTGAAAAACCTGAACGAGCAAAGCGGCGATATGCTGAATGAAATTGCCTACACATTCAGTTCACTGCTTGCATCGCGGGGGATGAAGGCAAGTGTCTATGGGCGGCAGAAGCGACCATTTTCCATCTGGCGGAAAATGCAACACAAATCCATCTCGCTGGAACAGCTTTCCGATATTTTCGGCTATCGCATCATCACGCCCGATGAAGACAGTTGCTATCGCGCGCTCGGCGTGTTGCATCGCGAGTTCAGATATGTGCCCGGTCGCTATAAGGATTATATTTCAACGCCCAAGCTCAATGGCTATCAATCGCTCCACACCACGGTTATCGGGCCGAATAATCAGCGCGTGGAAATTCAGATACGCTCCGAGCAGATGCACGAGGTCGCCGAAAACGGCGTTGCGGCACATTGGGTTTATAAAGAAGGCGATGAGGCCGCGCCCGACGCCCGCAAACTTGAGCCCTTCACCTGGTTGCAGGATATGATCCAGCAATTGCAAACCGGCGAAACGGCCGAAGAGTTCATGGAAAATACGAAACTTGAGCTGTTCAACGATCAGGTGTTCTGCTTCACGCCGAAAGGACGTCTTATCGCCCTGCCGCGCGGGGCGACCGCGCTTGACTTTGCCTATGCCGTGCATACAGCAATTGGCAATAGTTGTGCCGGCGTGCGGATTAACGGGCGGCGTTTGCCGTTCCGTACGCTCATCAAAAACGGTGACGAGATTGAAATTATTCGCGGCGACTCCCAGCTTCCGAGCGAAAGCTG
>CAJWBV010000090.1 GCA_913020275.1 uncultured Rhodobiaceae bacterium | reverse complement strand
CGTGCCTCACTTTCGTTATCGAAAAAAACATGATTGAAACTGAAGGTTTCGGGCAGGCGATAGCGCGCGCGATTGGCTTCAAAAAACGCGCCTAGCGCATCGGCATCGGGCTCGGTTGGCATATCAGCGTCAGCAAGAAAAAATTCATATTTTTGGGCAAGGCGGCGACGAATGATCACATCGTTCTCATGAAGGCTCAGACGACGTGCCTCACGCACCAGTATTTCTTCGCGCACATATCCTTCGACTAACGCGTCTAGCTCATTCGCATCGGGCAGCCGTTGAGTTTGCCCATGCCATTGTGCTGCCAGTTTTTCTAGCAATGGCAGATCGACCAGGATGTGATAGTCATCCCTATCCTGACGCCAGTGGTCGAGGCCGAACAAAAAAAGCCCGACCGCCAGAAACCAGACAAATCGGTCTGTAACCAGCGCATGAAGAAGCCGCCAAAAGGGAGCCTGATTCATCAGTTAGTTCTCAAGCCAGATTGGGGAAGACCAAACGCGTTCTTGTATGATTGCTGGCAGCGTCGGGTTGGGGCTTGATCCCGCCCGCAATGCATCCCAGCTTGACCAACGGCAGGTGGGATTTTCCAGCGCGCGCGCATAATAGGCCGCGCTTTCGCCAGCAACGTAAGTAGGGTCGCGCCATACTGCGCGCAATTCATCGGCACCGGTATCGGCCTGTGTGGCGCAGGTGGCAACGTCCACCGCAGCGTTATTTTCAGGGCAGCGTTGTGTTTCAGCGTTCACAGCCGCGCCGCCGGCGCACGCCACATCAAACACGGCTTCCTGGGTATTGCCATTGGCGTCTATCCAGCCTTTCACAATTTGCGCACGTTGTAGCGCATTGCTCGCGGGATCGCGCGTCACCCAAACCAGAAACTCCGGCGATTGCGCGCCCCTCGATGCCAGATCGCCGCCCATTGGCACACCGCGGGCGTAAGCCTTGGTGACCATATCGGCTTTTGAAAAAATATCATCGCCAAAACCGTAGCCGCCAAAAAACCGCACCCGCATACGCGGGCCACTGGTAGCAAAGGTTTCCTTCCGCCGAAGAGCCGCAAAGATGGAAGTACGCGTATTTTCTTCTGCCCAGACACCAGCAAGACCTGATGCTCCCCAGGTCGACCATTGCTGATGATTGTAGCGTGGGGCCGGGTTTGCAGGCGGTAATCCGGTATTCGCGACCGCAGGCATGCCGCTTACATAGTAATTGGATATAAGGCGGCTTATCTGATTCCTAAGTCGTTCGACCCACGTTAGTGCAACAGAACCTCTAAGCTTGCCTGAGGCATCAACAATACCAATTTTCGACCAGTAATTATTTTCGTCAAAAGCGCCTGCGCCAACATGCGTGTCGGAAGCGCCAATCAGCCCAAATTTATAAGGATTACCAGCACCCGCCCTTTGCAGGGCGAGGCCACGTAAATAGGCTTCGCGCACATATGACCCGTTTAGGGAACTCGCATTCCAAGTGGCGATTTGATAGGGCATGATTTCAAACGCCGCAAATTCATCACGCGGCGACAAAAGCGGATGTGTTTCGGAGGTGCCTTTTACTTGCGTCACCTCGACAATCGGTTCATTGCGCATTCGCAGATCAGTATAGCTTTGCGTGATCGGCTGCCCATCATAGGTTTGGTTGCTGAACATGAAACCATCTGACCCGTTAGAATTATGGGGGATGGAAATGCTGTCCATACCCTGCTCGCGCAAACTATCCATCCAACGCCACAGATTTTCTGGGTTCATTGAAATCAGACGCGAAAACGGTTCGTCGGGCGCACCATCGGCAAATACAACATTGCGGTGAAGGTTTTCGAAATTATTTTGCGATGATGTGTATTCATAGCCAGTAAAAGCGGTGAATTGTCCAGGGTCGTTATGACGATCGGCGGCGGCGATAATTTCCTGCCAAGCCGAACGGACAATATCCATATCCAGCAAGTCATCTTCTACAATCTGGCCGAGATAAGGCATCATCGATGCAAACGCCAGACGCCGCGCTGAAGGTGTTTCCGCCTCTCGCAAGCCAGTGGCAACCGGGTGCTTGGACACAGCTGTTGTGGTGTCAAACATGGCCGGCACCATGCCGAGATACATGGCGTGGTCGGTAACGGCTTGAAAATCGAGCGGCACGCGCAATTTCATTTCAAATCCGGCGGGGTGGAAAATTTTCTCGCCCTTGGCAAAACGATAGGCTTCGTCGGGCCCATTGCGATTACCGAAAATGAAAGCGTCAAAAGACAGTTTGGTGTGAACGTGAGTTTCGCCGTAATAGGCCTGTCTTTCGGCGGGTTCCGCCATAGCCGGAATTGTGGCCGGCAGCAGAGCCAAAAACGATAAAAACACCAGCGCAAGCGCATAGGCGTGTAATTTTCTTTTTGCCATAAAAATCCCTCAATTGACCGAGGAGTTTGCCTCAAACTGAGCATTAGGGCAAGATTGACGAAGACTTCGCCTTGGACACTTGAATTTTTATCTGACCCCCAAACCAACTACCCAACCAGACGAAATGCCAACACCTAACGATCTTGACGCTTTTTTCATGCCGTTTTCGGCCAGCCGCCAGTTCCGAAAAACCCCGCGTTTGCTGGCCAGCGCCGAAGGCATGTATTACAAAACCGTCGACGGGCGCACTATTCTGGATGGCACGGCGGGCCTATGGTGTGTCAATGCCGGCCATTGTAGACCCGAAATCACCGCCGCGATTGCCGACCAGCTCGGCGTGCTCGACTACGCCCCCAATCTGCAGGTTGCCCACCCCCTCGCCTTTGACCTCGCCAATCGACTGCGCGCTATGACGCCGCCCAATTTGACGCAAGCCTTTTTCACAAATTCCGGCTCTGAAAGCGCCGACACTGCCATAAAAATCGCCCGCGCCTATTTTCACGCGCGCGGTGAAACCGAGCGCACAATCCTCATCGGGCGTGCGCGCGGCTATCACGGGGTGAATTATGGCGGCATTTCCGCCGGTGGCATTCCCAATAATCGGGCGGCTTTCGGGCCGCTTCTGCCCGATACCGACCACCTGCCCGACACGCATGATCTGACCCGCAATGCGTTTTCGCGCGGGCAACCCGAACACGGGGTTGATTTTGCCGACCATCTCGAAGTCCTGATCGAGAAATATGGTGCCGAGCGCATCGCCGCCGTGATGGTCGAGCCTGTGGCCGGGTCAACCGGCGTGCTGGTGCCACCCGTGGGATATCTGGAACGCCTGCGCGAGCTGTGCACGCAGAACGGCATTTTGCTTATTTTCGACGAGGTCATCACCGGTTTCGGGCGTCTCGGCACGCCCTTTGGCAGTGATTATTTCGGGGTGACACCCGACATTATGGCGCTTGCCAAAGGCCTGACCAGCGCCACCATTCCAATGGGGGCCGTCATGGTGACGCAGGAAATTCACGATGCCTTCATGCAAGGCCCCGAACATCTGATCGAGTTTTTTCACGGCTATACTTATTCGGGCCATCCGGCGGCGTGTGCCGCCGCGCATGCGACCATTGATATTTATGAGCGCGACGGCCTGTTGACGCGCGCCACCGAGCTTGGCCGGCAATGGGAAGACGGCCTGCACGCACTGGCCGATTGCCCGCATGTCATCGATATTCGCAATATCGGCCTGATGGGGGCGGTGGAGCTTGCACCGACTGACGGCGCCCCGGTCAAACGCGCTTTTGACGCGTTCCGCACCGCCTTCGACAAGGGTGTTTTGATCCGCACCACCGGTGACACAATTGCACTGTCGCCGCCGCTGATTATCACGCGCGAGGAAATCGATACGTTGTTTTCAACCCTGCGTGCCGTATTGCACGAAATTTAAAGGAATATCAAAACCAATTTATGCAGATTTTTGAGTGCCCGAAAATGCCATGCCGTCGGTCACGCGCCCCATGCGCAGCATCATGATATCCAGCAGATAATTCTGATGCAGCCGCCACGGGGTCACGGTGCCCTGCTTTGGCAGTTCATCGAGTTTGCGCACCACATAGCCGGAGGTGAAATCAAGCAGCGGCGCAACTTCCATATCCGCCCAGTCAAGTTCAGGCCGCGCCTGCGTGTAACCTTTTCTATCCATATGGTTCAATAGTCGGCAGACATAAGCCGAGGTCAGATCGCATTTCAGCGTCCATGAGGCATTGGTATAGCCGCTCGACAGCGCAAAATTAGGCACACCTGAAAACATCATGCCCTTATAGGTCATGGTGTCTTTTGCCAGCACCGCCTTATTGTCGACCTGAATATCCACGCCGCCGAAAAATTGAAGGTCCAGTCCTGTCGCACTGACAATGATATCGGCCTCTATCTCCGCACCCGAAGCCACTTTCACGCCGCGTTTGGTGAAACTTTCAATATGGTCGGTCACAATATCGGCTTTGCCCGCACGCAAGGCGGTGAAAAAATCACCGTCGGGGGCGAGACACACGCGCTGATCCCACACATTGTAGTGCGGGGTCAGGTGCTTTTCGATATCGAAACCGGACGGCAGTTCGGCGCGCACGCCCTTGAGCAGCAGTTTTTTGGCCTGTTCAGGAAAGCGGCGGCAATACCAGAACATAAGGCGGTTCAACAATACATTGCGCCAGCGCGTCAGCCCGTAAGCGAGTTTTGCCGGCAAATTGCGCCGCGCCCAGTTTGCCAGGGCGTTCTCCGCCGGCATGGAGACAATATAGGTTGGCGAACGCTGCAACATAGTGACTTTGGCGGCTTTTTCAGCCAT
>CAJWBV010000089.1 GCA_913020275.1 uncultured Rhodobiaceae bacterium | reverse complement strand
GCAAGTTGCGCGGTTTCACCTTGAAGGAATTTACTGACGAACGCCTTGGCGTGTTGCAGGCTTTCCGACCAAGCAACAATATTGCTCCAAATGCTCTAAGAAGAGTGCTCCAAGAGTTACGCGACCAGAGCCTGTTCACTTTCGTCAATAATAGAAGCTTGTAGACCTTGCGCCTCTGGAACATGAGATGCAAGCCATCGCCGCCATCAATTTAAGGGATTTGCGCGCCGCGCCCAACTTAGCTGGGATGTTTGAAAAAGCGGCGCATCCCGCATTAGGGAACGCCGCTTTTCGTGTTCATAAAAAAATCCGAGGTTTATTCGGACGCTTTAGCCGTCTCTTCTTTGCCTTCGAGGTCTTCGCCGGTTTCCTGGTCGACGACTTTCATCGACAGGCGCACCTTGCCGCGATCGTCAAAGCCGACGAGTTTGACCTTCACCGTGTCGCCCTCGGACACCACATCGGAGGTATTGGCGACGCGCTCGTTTTTCAATTGCGAGATATGCACCAGCCCGTCGCGCTTGCCGAAGAAGTTCACAAACGCGCCAAAGTCCATGACCTTGACGACCGTGCCTTCGTAAATCACGCCAACTTCCGGTTCGGCCACAATCGAATTGATGAAATCAAGCGCGGCCTTGATGGCCTCGCCATCGCTGGAGGCAACTTTGATTAGCCCGTCATCGCCAATATCAATCTTGGCGCCGGTGGTCTCAACAATTTCGCGCACCACCTTGCCGCCCGTGCCGATAACTTCGCGGATTTTATCCTGCGGCACCTGAATGGTCTCGATTTTCGGGGCGTATTCACCCATTTCATCGCGGGCTTCGGTGAGCGCTTTGCTCATTTCACCCAGAATATGCGTGCGGCCGCCCTTCGCCTGGTCGAGCGCGACTTGCATAATCTCTTCCGTAATGCCGGTGATTTTAATGTCCATCTGCAACGAGGTTATGCCCGCTTCCGTGCCGGCAACTTTGAAATCCATGTCGCCCAGATGGTCTTCATCGCCCAGAATGTCGGACAGCACCGCAAAACGGTCGCCCTCCTTGATGAGGCCCATGGCAATGCCGGCCACCGGTTTTTTAAGCGGTACGCCGGCATCCATCATCGCCAGCGAAGCACCGCACACAGTCGCCATGGAAGACGAGCCGTTGGATTCGGTAATTTCCGAAACCAGCCGCAGCGTGTAGGGGAAGTCTTCGCGGCTCGGCAACATGGCCTTCAGCGCGCGCCATGCCAGCTTGCCATGGCCAATCTCACGGCGACCGGTGAAGCCGACGCGCCCCGTTTCGCCCACGGAAAATGGCGGGAAGTTGTAATGCAACAGGAAGTTTTCCTTATAGGTGCCTTCCAGCGCATCGACGAATTGCTCGTCATCGCCCGTGCCCAGCGTGGTGACAACCAGGGCTTGGGTTTCGCCACGGGTGAACAGCGCCGAGCCATGCGCGCGCGGCAGCACATTAACCTCCGAGACAATCGGACGCACATCAGCGAGCCCGCGTCCGTCAATGCGCTTTTCAGTGTCCAAAATGCCGGTGCGTACAATGTCGCTTTCCAGCCCCTTAAACGCGCCGCCCACGGCATTGCGTTCCTCATCACCCGAAGCCTCGTCCAGCAATTCGTCTTTCACCGTGTCGCGCAAAGCGGCAATCGCTTCCTGACGGGTTTGCTTGTCGGCTTCCTGATAGGCGGCTTCAAGGCCGGATTTGGCAAGCTCGGCAACTTTTGCTTCCAGCGCGCTGTCGTCTTTTTCTTCCATTTCGCGCGGCTCTTTGGCGGCTTTTTCCGCCATGCGGATGCACGCCTCAATAACCGGCTGGAAGTGCTTGTGGCCGAACATAACGGCACCCAACATAATTTCTTCGGACAGCTCATCAGCTTCCGACTCAACCATCAGCACGGCATCGGACGTGCCGGCCACAACCAGGTCAAGGTTTGTTTCCTGCATCTGGTCAATGGTGGGGTTGAGCACATATTCGCCGTCAATATAGCCGACGCGCGCGCCGCCAATCGGCCCGCGAAACGGCACGCCGGAAATTGTCAGCGCTGCCGAAACGGCAACCATGGCGACAACATCCGGATCGTTTTCCAGGTCGTGGCTGAGCACGGTGGCGATTACCTGCGTTTCGTTTTTAAATCCTTTGACGAAAAGCGGGCGTATCGGCCGGTCAATGAGGCGTGACACCAGCGTCTCTTTTTCGCTGGGGCGTCCTTCGCGCTTAAAATACCCGCCGGGCACTTTGCCGGCGGCGTAAGCCTTTTCCTGATAATTGACAGTCAGGGGGAAAAAATCCAGACCGGGTTTGGCACTACGCTCGGCAACCACGGTTGCCAATACAGTCGTTTCACCATAAGTCGCCAGCACCGCGCCATCGGCTTGACGGGCAATACGACCAGTTTCCAATATAAGCGGGCGACCGCCCCATTCGATTTCTTCACGTGTAATTTCAAACATATCATTTCCTATCTGCGGGCCCGGACCCCATGTCCGCGCAACGCGCCACCTTACGGGCAGCGTTGAAGAACCAGATTTTCTCCGCGCCGGAGCAGGGCCGTTCTTCGCATTAACAGGCAACACGAACCCCATGCCCGTGCGCCCTGGGTTTGCCCTGATTAAGCGGGCCGAACACTTGCCCGGCCCGAATGCGTCAGCGACGCAATCCCAGCCGTTCAATCAAAGATTGGTAACGGTCTGCATCGCGTGATTTGACATAGTCCAGCAACCGCCGACGTTGGGAAACCATTTTCAAAAGGCCGCGGCGGGAATGATTGTCCTTGGCGTGGGTTTTGAAATGTTCCGTCAGATTGGTAATTCGCTCTGTCAGAATGGCGACCTGAACTTCCGGAGAACCGGTGTCGCCGTCGGTTGTTGCATATTCTTTTATCAGCGCCTGTTTGCGCTCTTCGCTAATCGACATCTCAACTCCTTTTCGGCGGCTTTTCCGCCCGTTACTCCGCCCCGTGAGGCGGAAAGTTGAAAACCCTGACCGGATGCGCGGCGGCGTCCTTGCAAGTGCAAATGGCGACCGGCATATCGTCGTGAACCGCCACAAACTGCGCGGTGGTTCCCGCATCCGCCATCGCCGCGCGATGGTCGGACAAATCGACCAGAGAAATGGCCTGCCCCTGCCGAATGCGGGATGCCTGTTCCACCGAAACGGCCAATGCCGGGATGTCGTCCAGCACGGTCATCAGGGGCAACACATGGGCATCCAGAGCCGCCAAATCGGGCACAATATGGCGCAAAGTTTCCAGTTTTTCCAGCCCTATTGCATTTTTTTCGTCAAACGGGCCAACGCGTGTCCGGCGAAGCGCCGCAACATGCGCGAAAGTGCCCAAGTAAAGCGCCAAATCACGCGCAAGTGACCTAATATAAACACCTTTTCCGCACACGACCTGCAATGTGCAACTGTCGGGTGAAGCGCTATCGGCAAGGATAATTTCGTTAATATGCACCTGGCGCGGGGCAAGGGTGACTTTTTTACCGGCCCGCGCCAGCTTGTAAGCGCGCACGCCGTCCTTGCGTACGGCCGAAAAAGCCGGCGGGATTTGCATAATATCGCCGGTGAAATGCGGAAGCGCGGCCCCAATATCTTCTGCGCTCGGGCGATGGTCGCTGGTCTCGATTATGTCGCCTTCCGCATCGTCGGTCTGCGTGGCCGCGCCCCAGCACAGCGTCACCTCATAGACCTTCTGCGCGGCCTGCATGAATTGTACGGTTTTTGTGGCCTCGCCCAGCGCCACCGGCAAAATGCCGGAGGCCAGCGGGTCAAGCGTGCCGGCGTGTCCGGCTTTTTTGGCATTGAACATCCGCCGCACGGCGGCAACAGCCGGGGTTGAACCCAGTTCGCGCGGCTTGTCCAGATTGACCCAGCCGGAAATTTCGCGGCCGCGTGTTTTGCGTCCCATCAGCTCTTTCCGGCTTCAGAACTAGCATCGGGGTTGGCGTCGGAGCCGGTTTCGGGCTGACCCAAATCGCGCGCCACGACACGGCTGTCCAGCAATTGATCCATGGACGCAGCGCGGTCGAAACTTTCGTCCGCGATAAATTTTATATTCGGCACATATTTCAGATGCAGCCCGCCCAGCGCAGCTTTTTTGAGGCGCGGTGCTTCTTCGTTCAGCTTGGCGACAATTTCAGACAAATGCACACCGCCCAGCGGCATGACATAAACGCTTGCCCGGCGCAGATCCGGTGTGATGCGCACCTCGGTCACGGTGATGCTGGTTTTTTTCAGTATTTTGGCTTCCAGGTCATCGCGCGCCAGCACTTCTGCAAAGCGTTGGCGGATAACCTCGCCCACGCGCAACTGACGCATGCTGGGCCCACGCGCACCCGACCCCATGACTAGCCGTCCAGACTGCGGGCGATTTCCTCGACCTCGTAACACTCGATCACATCACCCTGTTTCAAATCCGAATAATTCTCGAATGCCATGCCGCATTCCTGACCGGCATTAACCTCTTTCACCTCGTCTTTGAAACGGCGCAGGGAGCTGAGCTCGCCTTCGTGTATGACAATATCATCGCGAATAAGCCGCACGCTGGCACCGCGCCGCACCAGCCCTTCGCGTACCTGACAGCCGGCAACCTTGCCGGTTTTGCTGACCGAAAACACTTCCAGAATTTCGGCCGTGCCCAAAGGTGTCTCGCGCAAATCCGGCGACAGAAGACCGGCCATTGCCGCTTTCAAATCGTCAACAAGATCATAAATGACATTATAATAGCGTATCTCAATCCCGGCGGCTTCAGCGGCGGTGCGCGCTTGTGCATTGGCGCGCACGTTAAAGCCCAGCACAATGGCGTTTGACGCCGCAGCTAG
>CAJWBV010000088.1 GCA_913020275.1 uncultured Rhodobiaceae bacterium | reverse complement strand
CCAGCTATAGCCGATTTCTGGAAAGCCGTGGCAAAGCACTACGGATGGCCGGTCTTTTTGCGGAGAGCCGGACTGAAACACGGCCATGGTCAAACCCGGCAAATCCAAATATTCGGGCTGGTCCCAATCAATCAAAGTCATAAGTGCGCTTCCCATTCAGCCGATGATATTAGCAATCGGATCTGGTCGCAATTGATGATCGGCGAATAGTGGGGCCTAGGTAGCCTGACCAAGCGCGCCGATAATGAAATTAGATAAGGCGCGGTCATCGTCCCGATGCCACATTTCAAAAACTAGATCGGCATGGCGGCGCTCTTCGTTGAAATGTCTGTCCTGGTGCGCCAGATCGGTATCGCGGCGCAGCGCGTTCGCAGTCACGGGACCCGGCATGTGCATTCTGGTCATAATGATTCCATCCAATATTGTTATTAATAATTATTAGCAACTAGATTATCTCTAAGCAAGAAAAAGGTTTCAAAATGGACAGGCCGGGAAGGAATTTCGTCTTGGCTATATAAGGGTAAAAGGTAAAAGCGAGCTTCTCTTCCATAAGGCTTCAGCCCCATAAGGAAGGCGTGGGCGGAGCAACCGAAGGGCCGTCAAAGGCCAGTTTGTCCGGCCGGTCTTCGCTCAGCCATAAGGGGCCGTCGAGGTCCGCAAGGTCTGCCAGCTGTGCCAATAAATGCGCCGGTGCAAGGGACAGGGAAGACGCGACCATGCAGCCGATCATGACATTGAGATTGCGGGATTTGGCGGTTTTTACCATTTCAAGGGCCTGGGTGAAGCCGCCGGCCTTGTCGAGTTTCACATTCACCCAGCCATAGGCGGCTGGCAGGGTATCCAGGTCGCTAGTTTCGTGCACGCTTTCATCAGCGCAAAATGGCAAGTCGATATCTGCCAGAGCGTCCTGTTCGCGGGCCGCGACGGGCTGCTCGAAAAACATCACGTCATGTGCGGCCAGTAAATCCGCATAGCGAGCAAGTTCTTGCACGCGCCAGCCTTCGTTCGCATCGACAATCAGCTTGGCATCGGGCCGGATTTGGCGAATTTCACGCAAGCGCGTGACGTCTGCCAGCACCCCTTCGCGGCTGCCCAGCTTGATTTTCAGCAATGGAAATGCGCTTGCCTGCTTGGCCGCATGTGCCATGGCGTCTGCCCCGTCCAGAACCACGGTGAACGCCGTTATTATGGCGCGCGGGCGTGGCATTTGGGCTAACTGCCAGACAGGGGTGCCCTTGGTTTTGGCCTCCAAATCCCACAGCGCGCAGTCCAGGGCGCATCGCGCCGCCCCGGGCGGCAGGGCGGTTTGCAAGTCGGCGCGCGACATGCCGGCGCACACAGCACCGCGCAATTGCCCAATGGTTGCCGTGACGGTTTCAACCGTTTCGCCATAGCGTGGATAGGGCAGGGCTACGCCATGACCACGCACGCCGTTTTCAATGATTTCCACGCTGACCGGTTCGGCGCGCACCTTGGTGCCGCGCGCAATAGCGAATTTGCGTCGCAGGGGAAAAGTCTCGGCAGTGATGGAAATGGAGCGGGTCAAAATGCGCCTTTTTTTCGATATTTGGCATGTTAGCACGGTCGGCGCGCATGCGGCAAAAAAGCGTCGGAGCAAAACGCAAAGACGGGTTGCCCTGAAAAATAAATTGCCTATAGTTTGGTCAACTTCAAGTTCTCAGGGAGAAAGACATGGCGAAGATCACCTTTGTCGAGCATGACGGAACCGAGCACGTTCTGGAAGGCGAAGACGGCATGACCGTTATGGAATTGGCGATTAAAAACTCAGTGCCCGGCATTGACGCCGATTGCGGCGGTGCCTGTGCATGCGCGACCTGTCATGTCTATGTACGCGAAGACTGGACGGACAAAGTTGGCAAAGCCGTCGAGATGGAAGAAGACATGCTCGATTTTGCTTTTGACGTGCGCGACAATAGCCGCCTGTCTTGCCAGATTAAGTTGAGTGATGCCATTGACGGCCTGACCGTGGATTTGCCCGAAAAACAATTCTAACGCTGAAAAGCGCTTTTAACGTGTGTCGAACACGGAAAATTCGTGAGCAATACTGCTTTCAATGAGTTGCCGCCATACCGGTTCGGCAATCTCTGCCGACAGATTTTGCGCGTGCGCTTCGGCCAGAACAAGCCGGATAACCTCTTCAATGCGCGCTTCGTCACGCACCGTCTGGCGCGCGGGTTTTACTTTTCCCGCCGCCTCGATGAGCTGCTGGCGTTCGGCAAGCAGGGCCACGAGTTTTTTGTCCAGTAGGTCTATTTGGTCGCGGATGTCAATCATTTCGGGACAGGGGACTGGCGCGCGGGCGTTCATGGGAGATGCTCCATTGGATTTGGCAATTTTGACCCTATATATCCGCCATGGGCGGAGATTTCCAGTGCGGCAAAAAAACTGCTTGTTCGCACAGGTAAAAAACTCTAAAACACATTCTAAATTCGGTAAATAAATTATTACCGCAAATAATATGTAAATTAATATAAGTAGATTAACGGAGACGCGCATGGCGCAGCAGGCAATCGAAACGGATGTTGTTATTATCGGAGCAGGCCCGGTGGGGCTGTTTGCCGTGTTTGAGCTTGGCCTTCTGGATATGAAGGCGCATCTGATCGACATTTTGGACAAGCCCGGCGGTCAATGCGCCGAACTTTATCCGGAAAAGCCGATTTACGACATTCCCGGCATGCCGGAGGTTTCCGGCCAGCAATTGACAGACCAGTTGATGGAGCAGGCCGCGCCGTTCGACCCGAAATTTCATTTTAACCGCATGGTGACCGGTCTGGAGAAAAAAGCCGACGGTAGCTGGCAGGTTACGACCGACGAAGATGAGGTTTTTACCTGCAAAGTTGTTGTCATCGCTGCCGGTGGGGGCAGTTTCCAGCCCAAAAAGCCGCCTGTGCCGGGCATTGAAGCCTTTGAACAGGGCAATAGCAGCGACGGCACAGGTGTGCATTACGCGGTACGTAAAATGGAAGCCTTCCGTGACAAGGACATTCTGATTTCCGGCGGCGGGGACT
This sequence comes from uncultured Rhodobiaceae bacterium, assembly GCA_913020275.1. GTDB lineage: Bacteria > Pseudomonadota > Alphaproteobacteria > RS24 > RS24 > UBA7378. Next base: position 1,814 of record CAJWBV010000088.1, on the reverse strand, counting down.
CGGCTCTGGACTGGGTTTTGAACCTGCAACCGATCGCCAAGTCGATGACACTGGTGCACCGGCGTGACGAGTTCCGCGCCGCGCCTGACAGCGTCAATAAAATGCGCGCGCTGGTGGCGTCGGGCGATGTCAATCTGCATATCGGCCAGATCACCGAATTACACGGCGAAAACGGCGCTTTGACGGGCGCAAGCCTGAAACCGAAAGAGGGCGACCCGATCGTTTTGCCCTGCACGAGCTTTTTGCCGTTTTTCGGCCTGACCATGAAGCTGGGCCCCATTGCCGATTGGGGGCTGAACCTGAACGAAAATCTGATTGAGGTGGATACCGAAAAATTTGCCACCGATCAGGACGGCATTTATGCGGTCGGAGATATCAACACCTATCCGGGCAAGCTGAAGCTCATTCTAAGCGGTTTTCACGAGGTGGCGCTGATGGCCCATGATGCTTTCAAGCGCGTGCATCCCGACCAGAAGCTGACATTCCAATACACGACGTCAAGCACCAGCTTGCAGAAAAAACTGGGTGTGCAATAGCGCCCAAGATTATGATTACACGTGCCGCAGGCCGGCGCGCAGATAGTCGTAGCCGGTAATAATCGTCAGCAAGGCCGACAGCCACAGCAGCGCCAAACCGAGGGTTAGAAGACCGGGCAGTAAAGCATCTCCGGTTGGTCCGGCAAGAAGGCAGCCCAGCGCGATCATCTGCAGGAATGTTTTATATTTTGCCAAGGTTGAAACCGGCAGCGTAACCTCGCGCCCGTTCAAAAACTCGCGCAAACCCGACACCAATATCTCGCGCGCGATGATAATCAGCGCGGCCGGCAAATGGGCCAGCGTTATGACGTCCGCACTGATCAGCATGACGAGGCATATCAGCACCATCAGCTTGTCGGCGATGGGATCGAACATGCGCCCGAAATCCGACAAGGCATCGAATTTGCGCGCCAGATAGCCGTCAAAAAAATCGGTAATGGCACCCAGCGCAAAAACGACAACCGCCATCCAGTGCCCGAAAGGGGCGGCCACATAAAAACTCAAATAGACAGCCACCACCGAGACAATGCGGAACATCGTCAGACAATTGGGAATTTGTTTAATCATGGCGTGTTACTGCCCCTCGCCGTGAAAATGATCATAGATGATTTTTGCCATTTTTTCGCTGATGCCATCAACTTTTTCGAGATCGGCCAGTGCCGCGCGTCCGACAGCGCGCGCCGAGCCGAAATGGTGCAAAAGTGCGCGCTTGCGGCTGGCACCAATGCCGGAAATTTGATCCAGCGCATTGCGGCGCAAATCCTTCTGGCGCTTTGCCCGATGTCCGCCAATCGCGAACCTGTGCGCCTCGTCGCGCAGCCGTTGCAAATAATACAAAACCGGCGAATTTGTCGGCAGCATGAAATCATCCGCCCCGTGCCGGAAGAAACGCTCGCGACCGGCATCGCGATCGGGGCCCTTGGCAACGCCAACCAGCGCAATATCGTCAAGGCCAAGCTCCGCAAGCACATCATGGGCGACGTTTAACTGTCCGCGCCCGCCATCGACAAGGATCAGATCAGGCCAGGCTTCCGATCCGGGCTTGTGTTCGCGCGCCAACCGCCCATAACGGCGGGTGAAAACCTCGCGCATCATCGCGTAATCATCGCCGGGTACCGTATCGTCATTTTTGATATTGAATTTCCGGTACTGATTTTTCACAAAACCTTCGCTGCCGGCCACAATCATGCCGCCGATTTGGTTGGTTCCCTGCAAATGGCTGTTGTCAAATACCTCGATACGCTGTGGCGGGGCCTCAAGGTCGAAAGTTTCGGCGAC
>CAJWBV010000087.1 GCA_913020275.1 uncultured Rhodobiaceae bacterium | reverse complement strand
GGCAGGCGCGTTGGCCGGCTGCGCCGCGTCGCCGGATGCCCAAAGACAGCCCGGATCGCTGGATCCTGGTGCAAGGCCGCAAGCCGAAGCGCCCGCCAACAGCGCAACAGACACTTACCCCTACACTGTCGCCAACCCTTATGAAGGCGACTTCGCGCAGGGCACATTTGACGCCATCGACCTGCCCGCACCCGACACACCGCCGCGTCCGGCCGGTGCCATCACCATCACCTTGCTTTTGCCGATGAGCAGCGCGGATGAAAATGTCCGAGCGCTGGCTAATACATTGCTTCAGGCTGCCCAGCTTGCCCTGTTTGATGTGGCGCGGCCTGAGCTTCTTTTGCGCGTGCAGGATACGGGCGGCACGCCGGGCGGCGCACAAACCGCAGCGCGGCTGGCGCTGGCGGCGGGCACTGATTTGATTGTCGGCCCGCTCTTTGCGACATCCGTGCAGGCGGTGGCACCTGTCTTGGCCAAGGCCTCGGTTCCGGCGCTGGCTTTTTCAAATGACCGTTCGGTAGCCAGCAGAAATATCTGGCTCTTGGGCTTCATACCAGAAGACAATATTGATCGCGCCATTGCCCAGACAATCGGGCAGGGGCTGACGCGCTTCGGGGCGCTTTTGCCGCAAGGTGCGTATGGCGAACGCTTGGGGCGCACACTTGATGAGCGCATCGCGCGCTATGGCGGCGAACTGGTGCAGGTCGAAATTTACCCGCCCGATGCACCGGGCATGTTTGATCCGGTCAAGCGACTGGCCCAATATGAAACGCGCCGGGCCGCCCATGCCGAGGAAATGGCGCGGCTCGAAGCAGAAGCCAAACTGCTCGCCCCACCCGACACGGCAAGCGAGAACCTGTTTGACAGCATTCGCGATATCGCGCCCGAGCTGGTGTCCAATTACGAAGCCCTCAAGCGTGTTGAAACCCTGGGGGAAATTCCTTATGACGCCGTGTTTATGCCCGAAGGCGGCCTTGCCCTGCGCAATCTCGCGCCGCTTTTGCCCTATTTCGATGTTGACCCGCGACGGGTGAAATTTGTTGGCACCGGCTTGTGGGACGACCCCGAATTGGGCCAGGAACCGCCCCTACATGGCGGCTGGTATGCGGCGCCCGATGCTGAGCTGTGGCGTAAATTTTCCGACCACTATGCCGAGAAATTTCAAACCCGTCCGGCTCGCCTTGCCAGCATTGCTTATGACGCGGTTGCGCTTGCCGCGCGCCTGTCTGCCGTGCATGCCAACGCGCCGTTTCGACCGCAAACGCTGACCGACCCGAACGGCTTTGCCGGCATTGACGGTATTTTGCGGCTGACCCCCAACGGGCTGGCCGAGCGGGGGCTGGCCGTGCATGAAATCCGGCGCAAGAAAACCGTTCTTGTCAGCCCGGCCCCGGCCAGCTTTGTCGAGCGCGACCGCCGCATGCAAGCGGCCCTCGCGCTGGCGGCAACGCTGCAAACCCAGCGCGCCAATATGGTGCAGGAGGCAGGCGGCTTTGAAGTCACGCCCGCCGAGCCGTTCAGTCTGCCAGCACCGCGTCAGTAATCCGGTCAAGCAAAAGGCGTCCGGCCTGTGTTACCGCCAGAGTGTGCGGGATCTCGGCAATCAGACCGGCTTCGCGCAAACCCGCAATGCGGCGCTTATCAAGCGGCACGCCTGCGGCCTCAAGGCGCGACATGGACACACCCTCAACCAAACGCAAGCCCAGCAACACGGTTTCGGCATGCATGTCTTCATGCCCCAATAAGCGCTTTTCCGACAGGCCGTCGCCGCCACCGACAAGGCTTTCGAGCCACGCCGCAGGCTTGGCAAGTGCCTCGGTCGCCACCCGCCCCTGCGCCGCATGCACACGCCCATGCGCGCCGGGCCCGATGCCGAAATAATCGCCGCCGCGCCAGCTTGCCAGATTATGGCGGCAGGCATGGCCGTCGCGCGCGTGATTTGAAACCTCATAGGCCGGCAGGCCGGCGGCGGCGCATGTTTCTTGCGTCAACTCATACATATCCGCCGCCAGCGCCTCATCCGGCATGTCGAACTTGCCGGCGGCGTGGCGCGTGAAAAACGGCGTGTTGGGCTCAATCGTCAACTGGTAGAGCGACATGTGCGCGGGCTCCAGCGCCAGCGCATGTTCCAGTTCTCGCGCCCAGCCGTCCAGCGTCTGATCGGGGCGCGCATAGATGAGATCCAATGATGCGCGGTCAAAAATACCACGCGCGGCAACAAAAGCATCTTCGGCCTGCTCAAGCGAATGTGTGCGGCCCAGAAATTTGAGCGCGGCCGCATCAAAGGCTTGAGCGCCGAGCGACAGGCGGGTAATGCCGGCGGCCTTCAGATTCTGCAACCGCGCCTCCGGTGCCGAGACGGGATTGGCTTCCAGCGAAATTTCTGCATCCGCCGCCAGCCCCCAACGGCGGTCAATGTCGGCCAGAAGATCACCGATCAGCTCCGGCGGCATAAGCGAGGGTGTGCCGCCGCCGAAAAAAACGGTTTCGACGGGTCCGTCCGCGCGCATGGTTTGGGCGTGTTCAAGCGCCAGAAAATATCCCGCGCGCCAGTCGGCAGCCTGCATATCACGCACCGGATGAACATTGAAATCACAATAGGGGCAGATCGCCGAACAAAACGGCCAGTGGATGTAAACCCCCAGCGCGGGGGTATCTTCAAGCCGAGAAGCGTCAGCCACCAAAACACCCGGCCACGAGCTGGGCAAAAGCATCAGCGCGATGCGAAATGGCGTGCTTGGCTTGCGGGGTCATTTCGCCGAAGGTCAGGTCGCCGCCAAGCGGCAGAAACACCGGATCATAACCAAATCCGTTTTCGCCGCGCATCGGCCAAACCAGCGTGCCGGCAATTTGGCCCTCGAAACTTTCAGCATGACCGTCGGGCCAGACAAGGCTCAACGCACAGATAAACCGCGCCGTTCGTGGGGCATCGGGTTTTTGCGACAGCGCCGTTTCAACCTTGCGCATGGCGAAATTAAAGTCGCGCACGCCGTCCGGCGTCTGCGCCCAGCGTGCCGAATAAATGCCCGGCGCACCGTCCAGCGCATCAACGGCAAGCCCGCTATCATCGGCCAAAGCCGGACGCCCCGTCGCCAGAGCCGCGGCACGCGCCTTCAGCTCGGCATTGGCGATGAAATCGGCACCGGTTTCCTCCGGCTCATCGAGCCCCAGCGCATCGGCCCCGATGGAGGCCACACCAAAGGGCGCAAGCAGATCGCCGATTTCGGAAATCTTGCCGGCATTATGACTGGCGACGATAAGTTCGCTGCCTTCGAAACGGCGGCGGTCATCGGTCATTGCTCTACCGCCGCTTTTTGCATGGCGACCAGCTCTTCGATGCTTTGGCGCGCCAAACGCATCAGCTCCATGAAAGCCGCCTCGTCAAACGCGACACCTTCGGCAGTCGCCTGAATTTCAACAATGTCGCCTGCGCCCGTAAGCACGAAATTGGCATCCGTATCAGCGGTGCTGTCTTCGGCATAGTCGAGGTCAGCGACCGGCACACCGTCATAAATGCCGCATGAAATGGCGGCCACATTGTCGGTCAATACCGCGCCGGACACCAGCCCGCGTGCGCGCATCCCCTCAATGCAATCATGCAAGGCAACCCAGGCACCCGTAATCGAAGCGGTGCGGGTGCCGCCATCAGCCTGAATGACATCGCAGTCAAGGCTGATCTGGTTTTCGCCCAGCGCCTTCATGTCAACAACAGCGCGCAAAGAGCGCCCGATCAGGCGCTGAATTTCCTGCGTGCGGCCCGATTGCTTGCCGGCGTTGGCTTCGCGGCGCATGCGCTCGCCCGTGGCGCGCGGCAACATGCCATATTCGGCTGTTACCCAGCCCTGTCCTTTGCCGCGCAGCCATGGCGGCACGCGCTCCTCAAGGCTGGCCGTGCACAGCACATGCGTGTCGCCGAATTTGACAAGACATGATCCTTCGGCATGTTTGGAAACATTGCGGGTTAAACTGACAGCGCGCATGGCGTCGGGCGTGCGACCTGAGGGGCGTGAAAAACTCATAAAACATCCTTTGTTTGGCGGCTCATATTTAGCGTGTCGACAAAACCTTCACAAGACCTTCACAAGCGGCATTTGGAACCTTAAATAAAAGACTATGAGTGATCTTGCTTCCCTGAATGCGCGCGCGCGGCTGATTTTTCGCCAGATAGTGGAGAGCTATCTGGAAACGGGTGCACCTGTGGGCTCGCGCGTTTTGTCGGAAGTTTTGGAACCGCAACTGTCACCGGCCTCGATCCGCGCGACCATGGCCGAATTGGAACGCTCCGGCCTGCTATATGCCCCGCATGTGTCTGCCGGACGCCTGCCGACACAAAGCGGCTTGCGACTGTTTATCGACGGCCTGTTGCAGGTCAGCGAACTGACGGCGGAAGAACGCGATATTATCGCGCCCGACACGCAGGCCGATCTGGGCGCCGAACAATTGCTGAAACAGGCAGTCGACAGTCTTTCCGGCCTCAGCCAATGCGCCGGCCTTGTGCTGTCGCCCGGGGCCGATCCGGTTATCAAACATATTGAGTTCACGCCAATATCCGATGACCAGATTCTGGTTATTCTTGTCGACGAGGCCAATCAGGTGGAAAACCGCGTCATTCCGAAGCCGCGCGACCTGTTGCCATCGACACTTACGGAAGTGAGCAATTATTTGAACGCGCGCCTGAAAGGGCGCACGCTGGAAGAGTTGCGGCGCGAAGCCCAGAGCGAATTGGAACATCTGCGCGCCGAATTGGGTGAACTGACCGCCCAAATTGTTGCGGCGGGGCTGGCCTCTTGGGCAGGACGCGACGACGAAGAGCGCTCGCCGCAGGAAGCATTGGCGAAATCGCTTATTGTGCGCGGCGAGGCACA
>CAJWBV010000086.1 GCA_913020275.1 uncultured Rhodobiaceae bacterium | reverse complement strand
TTCAAGGCCGGGTCTTCTACGCCTAGAAACCGGTAATCATCGTCACATAGGGCGGAGAACCAGCTTATTTCGGCGTCGGGGCGTTGGCCCATATCAGAGTGTCCTGTTCAAATCTGTTAGTGTCAGGGAAGCGGCACGCCCTCGCGCGCCTCAATCAAAGCGTAGACATCCGCACGGGTGAGGGTTATCTCCAGCGCGTTGACGGCCTGTGTCAGGCGCGCAGGCGTTTGGCTGCCGATGAGCGCGACGGGCCGGGCAGGATGGGCCAACACAAAAGCCAGCGCAAGCCCTGCGCGGTCGGTGTTTTCGCGCGCCGCCAGCCGGTCGCAGGTTTCATATAAAGCGGGCGGTAAATCGGTGCTGGTCATCAGCGCACCGCCGCCCAGTGGCGACCATGCCAGCGGCACCAAGCCGGTTTCCATGCACAAATCCAGATTGCCGTCGCGCAACATGGCAAGGTTTGCCAGCGAATATTCGCATTGCAGTGCAACCAGCGGCGCTTTCAAATGGGCGGCCAGCGCACGCACTTGCGCGGGTGTGTAATTCGAGACCCCGACAGCGCTTATTTTACCGGCGTCGACAAGACCATCCAGCGCGGCGGCTGTTTCGGCGGGGTGGGTGAGCATGTCGGGTCGGTGGATCTGATAGAGGTCGATATGTTCGGTGTTGAGACGCGCAAGCGAGGCATCGCAGGCGGAAGACAGATAGGCGCTGTTTGCGACATAAGGAACGCCCGGCAAAATGCCACCCTTGCTTGCCAGTACCATGCGTTCGCGCAATTCCGGCGCGCGTGCCAAAACCTGCCCCAGCAGGGTTTCGGCCTCGCCAAAAGCTGTGCCACCCCAATCCAGCCCATAAACATCGGCATTGTCGACCAGTGTCAGGCCAAGATCGAGAGCATGGGCGATGCGGTCGGTCGCGGTTCCGACATCCGTATTAACAAAGCGCCAGCACCCAAACCCAAGTGGGCCGACCTCAAAAGGCCCGATCTTGCGCTTGTCACCATTGACCAGATTTTCGTTCTCGCCTGTTTGCTCGCCCATTTAGAGCCCCACTTCCTTCATTGAGACGATGCGGGCCTCAGCCGCCGCCATTTGTGCGGCCACGCCCATGGCAACCGCGCGGTGCCCGTCTTCGGCTGTTACAATAACATCAGCCTCGCCGCGCACGGCCTTCAAAAACGCCTGGTTTTGAAAATATGTGGCACCCGAATGATAACCTGCATCAAGAATTTCCTTCTCGACATGCACGGTGTCGCTTTGCATTTGCCAATCGGTGCGTGCGCCGCGCGCCACGATATTTTGCGGCAACAGACACTCGACTTTTCCGGTTTCGCCAATGGCGCATAATTCTTCATTATGGCGTGAGGCTTCGGCGAACATGCACAAATCAAGAAGCGCGCGCGCGCCATTTTCAAAATCGAAAATCACATAGGCATTGTCGAGAATGTCCGGCACCTCGCCATTATAGTTTTCGTCGATATGGTTCACATCGCGACCCGCAGAAGCCATCACGCGCACAGGCTCGCTGCCGATAATGCGCCGCATCAAATCGAAAAAATGACAGCATTTTTCCACCAGCGTGCCGCCGGTGTTTCGGTTGAAACGGTTCCAATCGTCGACTTTTTGCAAAAACGGAAAACGGTGCTCGCGGATTGATAACATGTGCAACCGACCAATCTCATCGGCATCCACGCGCGCAATCATGTCGGCCAAAGCCGGTTTGAAACGATATTCCATGCCGACCTGAAATATTTGTTTGCCCGCCGCGATACGGGTTAAAATTTCACGCGTATCGTCCAGCGTGGTGCACAGAGGCTTCTCGCACAAAATCGGCTTGCCGGTTTCCAGCGCCGAGCGCAAAACATCTATATGATGGAAATTCGGTGTGGCGATGACAAAAGCGTCGAGGCTTGGGTCGCCGAGCAATTTTTCGAAATCACTCACAGCTTGGACTTTGTGCGGGCACATGGCAGCAGCCTTGTCACGCATGCCGGCATGGGTGTCGGCAATGGCCCCCACGCACACGCCGTCTAACAGGTTGAAATTCTGGATGTGTTCCTGGCCCATCATGCCCGCACCGATGAGCCCTATAGATATTTCGCTCATATGCGTCACATGCCCGAATTGCGGTTTTGGGGATTGAAATTATCGAGGTGGCGCGCGGTTGTGCTTTTGGGAATTTCGTCAAGGTGTTTCCACGTGCCCAATATCATGTCGCCCAATGCATTGGTAATGCCCCAATTATAGTTTTCATTATGAAAATGATGGCGCATATGGGCGTCGCGCAAGGCCATGCCCATGCGCGTTTGCGGGCGGTAATCTGGCGTGTGATGGGCTAGATGAACCCACTCGTAAAACAGATAATAGGCGATGGAACCCGCCAGCGGCACCAGCGCCACGGTAATGCTCCAGCACACCAGCGCATAAAACAGATAGAGCTGTACCATCATGATTAAAATGGCGCTGGCCGGAGCAAACTGTAGCGCGCGGTTGGCTGGGTCGAGATGGTGTCCGTGGTGCAGGCGGATTTGATAGTCACGCCAGCGCCCGGGCATGGGCGACAGGGCGCCATGCAGCACAAATTTGTGCGTGATCCACTCGTAAAAAGGGGCCGATACAACCACTAAAACAAGCCACGGCCAGTGTCCCCAGACAGCCAATTCCGAAATGGCCGCCAAGCTTGTGAAAAGTGCAAGGAATAAAAACTGCACACTTGTGTGAGTTAGATAATCTTTGAAAATCACTTTCATCCCGGCATCTCCGTCATGAAGCTACCAATCGGTGTCTGGCGCATTGCCGCCTAATGTACGCAGTGCAAATACGAGCCTGACTTGCGTTTCAGGTTCGATGGTACCGACCTGGCGATGGTCGCGGTCGAACAGCACTTGCACATATGTGCAATCATCCTGATAGGTCAGATGAACCTCGTCACGAATGCGGTCGCTCAATTCCAGATCCTGCTGGAAGCGTGCACCAAAACGCCAGTGGTCAGAAATGCGTATATCCAGCCGGCTTGTCAGTTCTTCGCGCGGCTCGGAATTACCTACTTGGCCGGTATCCAGAAATGTATAATCTGCGCCCGCAGAAAACCACTTTCCTTGAAAGCGAGCCCCTGTGCGTTGCCTCAGAATTTGGCCATTTTCACGATCGATGCGCAGATTTTGTGACAGCGAAAACCCACCATACCCGACTTCTGCTTCGGTGATGACGGCCGATGCCTCGTCGCTAAAACCGGACGACATGGAGAAATTGTCGTTTGACAGATTATATGACTGGCCGACGAAAAAGCGTGTGCGCAGACCGTCAGCTGTTTCCAGCGTGTGCCCGACCCCGTAATTGATGCGGCTGGTTTCATCTTCCGGCGCGGCGAGGCTGAAAAGATTACTGGCACTCAATTCATATATGGCGCTGGTCCGATAGGGGATCCGGTCAAAGCTGTCATTGTCGGTCGTCAGAACAAGTTGAGCCTTGGGCTCCAGTGTTTGCCGCGATGTCGGCGCACGGCGCACCAGTGGATAAGACAGGGTGGCACCAAAGCTGTCGGCGGCCAATGTCTCGGTTTCTGAATCCGGCAAGCCGGTTTGGGGGCCGTGCTCGTCAAACATATAGGCATCAAATTGCGCTTTGTTTTCCAGATTCCAGACAAAACCGGCCTCGGAAATATACCGATATGACCAGTCAAGCCGCGTGCTGGCCTTGGTGACATCAACTCCCAAATCGCGCGCCGAATAGGACACACGATTAACCAATTGCATTTGCCCGTCGAGTGGAGCATTGGCTAATTGCTTGATATAGGTGACGTCGGGCAGGATAAAATCAACCGTATTGGATGTTTCGTTACTCAGCGGGTTGCGGAACTGGCGAACATTGATGTTTAGAAAATCATCCCCGAAATAACGCGACACATCAATGCGGTTGGTCAGCACATCGGCATTTGAAATCTGATACCGGCGGAAAAACAAATCATCGCTCGGTTCGTTTAGGGAAAAGCTGGTTTGCCAGTCGCGCGTGTTGAATGTGCCGCTGCCGATGAGCCCGCCGCGAAAATCATGATCACCGTCTGCTTTATCAAGCGTGCCCTCGGGTTGGTGGGCGTAAAAATCCAGAGAGTAGCTGCCTTGGCGAGTGAGGTGACGCCATGAGCCATCGAGAATTACCCCTTCCTTGCCGGTGAAGCTGGGCGCAAGTGTCAAATCGTAATTTGGTGCCAAGGCAAAGTGGTAAGGCGTACGGATGCTGGTGCCGAAGTCGGATTGCGAGGTGAAAGACGGTGTCAGTAAACCACTGCGGCGCTCGACGGCAGGTGCGGCGTGGCGAAAATAGGGTGTGTAAAACACCGGCACACCCAACACCTCCAGCCGCGTATTGCGGTAGATGATGTCCTGTTTTTCTTCATCATTGATGATGGTTTGCGCGCGTAACTGCCACAAGGGTTCCGCGTCGGGGTCTTCGCATTCTGGGCATGCCGTATAAGTTGCGCCTGAAAGTTCAATGCGGGTGGGCTCGGTGCGTGCTGCTTGCACGGCCTTCAGCCGCGTCTCGTTCTGCAGATAGGATTTGATTTCTGTGATTGCCCAACGCTGCATCGCTTCGTCGAGTTCCATTGCCATTGCGTAAGACTTTGTGCCGTCTTTTTGTGTGAAAACGACATTGCCGGTAACGAGAATGCGTTGCTGGCTTTTGATCCAGACCAACTGATCACCGGACACGCGTTCATCTTCAAACGCGACCAGCACATTGCCTTGCGCGTTGATATCTCCGGTCGCATCGTCAACCGAAATTGTGTCGGCTTCCAGAAACGATTGCTGTTGAGCCGGCGCGGGGCTAGCAATCAGCAACAAGGCCGAGAAAATAAGGGCAGATATGT
>CAJWBV010000085.1 GCA_913020275.1 uncultured Rhodobiaceae bacterium | reverse complement strand
ATGCCGGCCGATGTCAGCGTTTCAAGGGTCGGCAAGAGCCGTGTAAGGCGCGTGGCGTCGCGCAAATTTCCCGCATCGTCAATCGGCACATTCAGGTCGGCGCGGACAAGCACAATACTGCCCCGCTCAAGTGTCGCGTTTAGCAGGTCAATCGGCCTGAAGTCTTGCATGGAGTATCCAGAATTATCCCAGCTTGCCCATGGCAACGGCGGTGTCGCTCATGCGATTGGCAAAGCCCCATTCATTGTCATACCAGCTCAGAACACGCACCAGCTTGCCGCCGACCATTTGTGTCTGGGTCAGGTCAAAAGTCGATGAATTCGGGTTGTGGTTAAAATCGATCGACACCATGGGTTGGTCACACACACCCAACACCCCTTTGAGCGGCCCGGCCGCGGCCTTTGAAATGGCGGCGTTGACGGCCTCGACCGTGGTTTTGCTTTTTGCCTCGAACACCAGATCAATCATTGATACATTCGGTGTCGGCACACGCACGGCTGTGCCGTCCAGCTTGCCGGCCAGTTCGGGCAGTACCAGCCCCACGGCTTTGGCGGCACCCGTGGATGTCGGGATCATCGACAATGAGGCGGCCCGCGCGCGGCGCAAATCGCTGTGCAGCGTGTCGACCGTGCGCTGGTCGCCGGTAAAGGCGTGTACCGTGGTCATATAACCGCGCGCAATACCGCAGGTTTTGTTCAGCACTTGCGCCACCGGAGCCAAGCAATTGGTGGTGCATGACGCATTGGAAACAACTTTATGGCTCTTGCGCAGTTTCTTGTCATTCACGCCGTAAACCACCGTCAGGTCTGCATTGCCTGCCGGTGCGCTGACCAGAACACGCTTGGCACCGGCATCGATATGCTTGGCAGCATCGTCACGATTGGTAAACAGGCCGGTGCATTCCAGCGCCACATCCACGCCCATTTTCTCCCAAGGCAAATTGGCGGGGTCGCGCTCGGCCAAGACCTTGATACCGCGCCCGCCAATATTCAACCCGGTTTTCGTTGCGCGCACTTTGGCATTCAGCGGGCCATGAATACTGTCATATTGCAGCATGTGTGCATTGGCATCGACAGTGCCTAAATCATTGATGGCGACCACATTAATATCCTTGCGGCCACTTTCGATAATCCCCCGCAGAACCAAACGGCCAATCCGTCCGAACCCGTTGATCGCTACATTAATTGCCATTTGTTCCCTCTTTCGGTCTGATGTTAGCTTTTAATCTGTTTTTGCGCCGCGGCGACAATGGCGTCAGCCGTGATGCCAAAATGCTGAAATAGCTGGTCGGCAGGCGCACTGGCGCCAAATCCTTCCATGCCAATGAAAATATCGCCCGGGCGCAAATACCGGTCCCAGCTTTGTTGTACCGCCGCTTCGACCGCAATACGCAACGGCGCATCGCCGATAATATCGGCCTGTGCGCCGGCGCTTTGCTGGGCAAAAAGTTCCATGCAGGGCACGGAAATAACCCGCGCCGAAATATCCAGATCACGCAATTTTTCGAGCGCCTGCATGGCAAGCTGAACTTCCGAGCCTGACGCCATAATGGTGACTTGCGGGTTTTTCCCGGCAGCGGCCAATTCATAAGCCCCGGCTGCACATAAATTGCGTTCTTCATAATCGCGATAGGGCGGCAAGCCCTGTCGTGTAAGCGCCAATATGCTGGTTGTTTTTTTCGCCTGCAGCGCGAGCTGCCAGCATTCCAGTGTTTCAATGGCATCTGCCGGACGGAAAACATTGACATTCGGCATGGCGCGCAGGGCGGCCAAATGCTCCACCGGCTGGTGGGTCGGGCCGTCTTCACCAAGGCCAATACTGTCATGCGTCATGACGTGAATGGTGCGCTGTTCCATCAGTGCCGAAAGCCGGATGGCCGGGCGCGAATAGTCTGAAAACACCAAAAATGTGCCGGAATAGGGGATAAATCCGCCATGCAGTGCCATGCCGTTCATCGCCGCCGCCATGCCGTGTTCGCGAATGCCCCAATGCACGAAGCTGCCGTTGAAATTCTCCGCTGAGACGGTTTCCTGTTCGGGTGTGCGTGTATTGTTCGAGCCGGTCAGGTCGGCAGACCCGCCAATCATTTCGGGCACGGCAGGAACAATCGCCTTCAAAACGGATTCGGATGCTTTGCGGGTCGCCCAGACCGGTTTTTCTTCCGCGAGTTGTTTTTTGTAACTGTCGACGGCAAAATCGAGGCCTGACGGCAGGTCGCCTGCAGTTACACGCTCAAAGCGGTTGCGCGTTTCGGCGGACTGTTCGGCCAAACGCTGCTCCCAAGCCTTGCGCGCCGACGCATGCGCGCGTCCGGCCATGCGCCACGCATCGCGCAGTTCTGCCGGTATTTCAAAGGCCGGTGCATCCCACCCCAGCGTTTCGCGGGTCAAACCAATCTCGTCATCACCCAAAGGCGCGCCGTGCACGCCGGATGTGCCCTGCTTGTTGGGGGCGCCATAGCCAATAACCGTGCGGCAGGCAATCAGGCTTGGCTTGTCGCTGTTTTGCGCGGCGGCAATGGCATCTTCAATCGCTTCGAAATCGTGCCCGTCAATACGCACCGCATTCCAGCCTGCGGCCTCGAAACGCGCCAGTGCATCGCCGGACTCGGCCAGATCAAGCGATCCGTCGATTGTGATGTTATTGTCGTCATACAAAACAATGAGGCGGGCAAGTTTCATATGTCCGGCAATGCTGATGGCTTCATGGCTGATGCCTTCCATCAAATCGCCGTCTGAGGCCAGCACATAAGTAAAATGGTCAACAAGGTCGTCGCCGAAACGCGCATTCATCATGCGTTCGGCCAGCGCCATGCCAACGGCTGTGGAAATGCCCTGCCCAAGCGGGCCGGTTGTGGTTTCAATGCCCGCGGCATGGCCGTATTCCGGATGACCGGCCGTGCGCGCCCCAAGCTGGCGGAAATTCTTAATTTCCTCGATTGTCATGTCTTTAAAGCCGAGCAGGTGGTGTAGCGCATATTGCAACATCGAACCATGACCGGCAGACAGAACAAAGCGGTCGCGGTCAGGCCAGTCGGGAGCCAGCGGGTCGATTTTCAAAAATTTTGTATATAGAACTGTCGCAATATCGGCGGCGCCCATCGGCAGCCCCGGATGGCCGGATTTTGCCGCCTCAACAGCATCCATGGACAAGGCGCGAATGGCATTTGCCATATCGCGCAAGGGCAAGGGCTGTGTGTCTTTGCTGGTGTTTCGATTATCGGTCGTTTCGCCTGCATCTGGCATATTCGCGATCCTCACACATATAAAAGGGCCCAGCGGCGGACCTCTTTTTTCCGCGCCGCACAATGGCTGTCTGCAACCTCTGAGTCAATGCCCGATTCTCTGTCAAAAGTCCCCTAATAAAACTCCTTGCGTGTTACGCCGCCCTGTTCAAGTGTTGACGCTATTTCCACCCAGCGACTATGTTGTGGATAGAGGTGTTTAATGACAAAAATCGAACCTGCATTGGACCGTTTGCATACGGCGCTGGAAAAATTGGGAACCGGGGTGCATCAAAGCCGCCGGAATGAGGATGCGGCGCGCGCTGAAACTGCCGATCTGGACAATCAGTGCGCGCATTTGCGTGCCGAAGTATCTGCCCTGAAAAAACATAATCAAGAACTCGATGCACGCTGTCGTCGGAGCGCGCAGCAAATCGAAAAAGTAATGGGACAAATTGACAGCTTGCTGGAGGGGGACTAGGTGGCCGAGTTAACAATTTCAATCAACTCGCGTCCGTTTCAGATCATGTGTCGTGACGGCGAGGAGGCGCAGGTGCAACAGCTGGCCGAGGATTTGGCGACACGCATTGCCAATATCCGGCGCGATGTCGGGGCCGGACACCGCGCGGGCGACAGCCATTTGCTGGTGCTCACCGGGCTGACCCTGTGCAATGAATTGCGCGATCTGCGCCATGAAATCGGGCGCGTGCGTGACGAGATCGAAAAGACCACCGCCGCGCGTCAAGATTTACATGACCGCATTGAGGAATTGGAAAACATGGTCAGCGGTGCGCTTGAACAGGCGGCCGAGCGCGTCGAAGACCTGCTATCCATGGTGGCGCCGGAGGAAACCGAACAAGCTATTGATGTGCCGCCAATAAATAGCGGCTAAATTATCACGTGGGACTGCCCGATGCGACGCTTTCCATTGCGCTCGGGGCCTTACGATCCTTTCGGGAACTGTCACTGTGGCCGGTCGTGGCCGGTCGCACACGGTGCCCACCTACTTATGTAGGTCTCCGAGGATACTGTAAGCGACGGTCAGGGCGGTTCCACATGAGTTTGCCTGCACCCAGGCGGCGCGCCGCAAACGGGAGAGCTTATGTCGAAATCCGCATTGCGCCGGCAAATGCTGGCGTTGCGCCCCTCGCTTCAAAGCGCCCACCCGTCGGCGGCGGGCGATGTGGCCCGCAACTTCAACGCGCATGTGCCGCTTGACCCCATTCAAGACTGTGTGGCGGTGTATCACGCGTCCGGCGGCGAAATTGACAGCGATGATTTGGTCGCGCTTTTGCGCGCCCGCAAGGTGCCTCTGGCACTGCCCGTGACACATGAAAACGGTCCGCTCAGCTTCAGGGTTTATGCAGAGGGCACATCTCTGGTGCCCGATGCGGCAGGCATGCTTGCGCCCGATAGAAATGCGCCGGCCTGCCGGCCCAGCGTCATCATTTTGCCGTTGCTGGCATTTGATGTGACCGGTGCGCGGCTGGGGCGCGGCGGCGGACACTATGACCGAACGCTTGCGGGCTTGCGAAAAAAATGTCATTTGCGTGCTATCGGTCTGGCTTTTGATGAGCAGATGGTTGAAAAATGTCCGGTAGAACCGCACGACGCACCGCTTGATATGGTGGTAACGCCAATGCGGGTAATTAGGTGTGGTGA
>CAJWBV010000084.1 GCA_913020275.1 uncultured Rhodobiaceae bacterium | reverse complement strand
TGTGGTCGGTGAAAAATTGCCCGCCCTTGCTGCGCTGGGCATTGAAGCCACGCCGATCGAGGCTTTGCTGGACAGCTATTTGGGGCGCTATCGCGGCGCGTCAAAAACAGTTTAAAAAAGCGGTTCAGGTGAGTACTACAAGCAAGCCGATGCCAAGGCCAATCCGGTAAATGACAAAGGGCAGGAGGCCGATCTTCCGCGTAATTTTCAAAAACATATGAATGGTCGCAAACGCGAATAGCGCCGCCAGCAGGCCTGCGACCAGCGCCATGCCCAAAGCCTCAAGTGCGCTCGCCTGCACGAGGTCGACAAGGCCGACAAGCGCGAAGGCACCATTCACAGGCATGGCCAGAACCATGGAAAAGCGCGCCGCCTGTGTGCGGTCAAAACCCAGATAGAGCCCCGCCATAATGGTGACACCGGCGCGGCTGGCTCCGGGGATGAGCGCCAGCATTTGCGCCAATCCGATAATCAGCGCGTGGCGCGGCGATATTGTTTGCACGTCGCCCCCCTCACTTGCTTTGATGTCAGACGACCGCGTCGCATGCCTGCGGTCGGCAAGCCAGAGCGGAATTGCGAAAACAATGCTCGCCCAAGCCACAATTTCGGGTTTACGCAACGCATCCGTAACGCCCAGCACCACCAGTGTCGCACCGGCCAGCAGCACCGGCAGGCTGGCAATCACCAACACCCGAACGAGATGCGCCGGGGCGCTTGGTTGCCGGCGGACAATGTCGCGCGCGCCGACCAGCATCAGCCCGACATCGCGGTAGAAATAAGCCATCACCGCTAGCAATGTGCCGGCGTGTAGGGCCACATCAACAGCCAGACCGTGATCGGGAAAAGCGGTCAGCCCGTGTACCAGTTGCAAATGCCCCGAAGAACTGACCGGTATAAATTCGGTAATGCCCTGAATGGCGGCGAGCAATAAAAGATGATCAAGACCCATGGCGCCAAGCTAGCCAGATTGGGCGCGCAGCGGCAAGTTTTTTCCGAATAGGACTGCACACTTGCTCCAAGCGGGGGGTCAGCTTAGTTTGGGAGGCATGGCAAGTCTTTTTCATCAGCCGATCTGCCCGTTTTCGCGCAAGGTGCGTCTGGTGCTTGGCGAAAAGAAATTCGCCGTGGAATTTGTAGAAGAACGCCCATGGGAACGTCGGCTCGATTTTCTGATGCTGAACCCGTCCGGCGAAGTGCCGGTTCTGGTTGGCGATGCGGGCACGATTGCGGGCCATTATGCAATTACCGAATGGCTTGAGGAAAAAGGCGGTGCCCTGCCGCTCATGCCGTCGGGCGGGCTGGCCCGCGCCGAGGTGCGCCGCCTGATTGCCTGGTTCGACGACAAGTTTTACGGCGAGGTTGGCCGGCTCATTACCTATGAGAAAATCGACCGCCGGTTCATGGGTGACAGTGCCGGCGGCGGCGGGCCGGATATGGAAACCGTGCGTACCGGGCTGCACAATCTTGGTCTGCACATGGAATATCTGACATATCTTCTGGAACAGCGCAGTTGGCTGGCGGGCGAGGACATTACGATTGCCGATCTGACGGCGGGCGCGCATGTGTCATGTCTGGACTTTACGGGCGATGTGCCCTGGAAGTCATGGCCGGTCGTGCGCGACTGGTATGCGCGCATTAAATCGCGACCCAGTTTCCGCCCACTTTTGGCCGATACGGTCGCAGGCATGCGCCCACCGGCCTATTATGTCGATCTCGATTTTTAGGGCGGATGATGCAAGCCAGTCCAGATGATAAAGCCGAAGCTTTTGTTGGGGCGTTGAAACAGGCCGCAGGCGATGAGGGTTTTGATATTTGCCGCATCACACATCCGCACGCGATACCCCAAGCCCCCGAACGTCTGCGCGCTTTTCTGGACAATGGCTATCATGGTGACATGGACTGGATGGCGCGCGATCCGGAGCGGCGCGCGCATCCGGCGGAATTGTGGTCGCAAGTGAGGTCGGTGATTGTGCTCGGCATGAATTATGCGCCGGCCGAAGACCCGCTGCCCGATTTGCACGTGCGCGACAAAGGCGTGATTTCGGTTTACGCACAACGCCGCGATTATCACGATGTCATCAAGAAAAAACTCAAAAACATCGCGCGATGGATGGTCGCGCAATCGGAGCTCGATGTGAAAGTTTTTGTTGATACGGCACCGGTCATGGAAAAGCCGCTGGCCGCCGCCGCGGGATTGGGCTGGCAGGGCAAGCACACCAATCTTGTGTCGCGCGATTTTGGCTCATGGCTGTTTCTGGGCAGTATTTTCACCACTGCCGAGCTGCCTGTCGATGCGCCGGAAACCGACCATTGCGGCGGCTGTCAGGCGTGTCTGGATATTTGCCCCACCAATGCGTTTCCCGCGCCCTACAAGCTGGATGCGCGCCGGTGCATTTCCTATCTGACGATTGAACACAAAGGTACGATACCGACCGAATTTCGTGCCGCAATGGGCAATCATATTTATGGCTGCGATGATTGTTTGGCGGTTTGCCCGTGGAATAAATTTGCTCAAACCGCGCGCGAGGCTAGACTTGCTGTGCGCGCGGATTTGAAACTGCCCGATCTGGAAACGCTGGTGCAACTGGATGATCAGGCGTTTCGAGATTATTTTTCCGGCTCGCCTATCAAGCGCACCGGACGTGACCGGTTTGTCAGAAATGTGCTGATAGCGGTGGGCAATATGGAAAGTTTGAGCGATACGATGCGCGCACGCGTTGAGGCCTGTCTGGACGATGCCGCACCTACCGTACGCGCCATGGCGGTATGGGCGCTGGCGTGCCACGATCCGGCCCGCGCGCGCCATCTTGCCTCTGTGCGCCTGGCAGAAGAAGTTGATACGGCTGTTCGCGATGAATGGCTGGCGGTGGCATTATGAGCAGTTCTAAAACCGGCCATGTTCTGTTTTTCGGTTTCGGGTTTTGTGCCGCGGCGCTGGCACCGCTTCTGGCGCAAAATGGTTGGCAGATGAGCGCGACTTTGCGCGACCGGTCGCGCGCGTCGGAATTGGCGCAAAGAAACATTGCCCCGCTTTTCCTAGATACTGATTGGGAAATGGATACCTATTCGCATGTTCTGGTTTCTGCGCCCCCAGCGCGCGATGGCTCGGACCCGGCTTTTGACGCGCTGGCATCGCGACTTGATGCGGGCGCGCTCGATTGGGTTGGCTATCTGTCGACTACGGGCGTTTATGGCGACCATAATGGCGCGTGGATCGACGAGGAAACACCGCCGGGCCCGCTGGGCGCGCGCGGGCGAAGGCGCGCGGCGGCCGAGCAGCGTTGGTCGGAATTTGGCGATGCCCATGGGCTTTCGGTTCAGCATTTCAGGCTGGCGGGAATATATGGGCCGATGCGCAATGCGCTGGTAAGCTTGCGCGCGGGCACGGCGCGACGCATTCACAAACCCGGTCAGGTGTTTTCGCGCATTCATGTGGATGATATCACGCGAATTTTGTTTGCTGCTCTGCATTGCGATATCGGTTCACGCAATTTCAGTGTGTGCGACGACGAACCGGCACCGCCGGCCGATATTGTTACTTATGCGGCGGATTTGTTGGGGGTCGAGCCGCCGCCTCTGCAGAATTTTGAAGATGCGGATTTGTCGGAAATGGCGCGGAGTTTTTACGCAGAAAACAAGCGCATTCGAAATGACCGAATAAAAACCGAACTGGGCGTCACTCTGTCATATCCGACCTATAGGGAAGGCCTGACCGCCTTGTTCAAAAGCGGCGCGTTTTAGTTTTACGTGTTTTTGTCCAAAAGCTCTTCGATAAGCCGGATCAGCGTGTCGATTTGGTGCGGTTCGGAAAGCCGGTGGTCGCCGCCTTTTAGGAAATGCATCTCAACGTCATCTGTTGCAAGGCGTTCGGCAAGCTCCAGGGACAATTGCCACGGCACGGCGGTGTCCTGCTGGCCGTGGATAATGCGCACGGGAACAGAAATATTGATGGTGTCGCCCAGCAATAAATGGTTGCGACCGTCCAATATCAGATTATGCGTGATTGGATAGCCTTCGGGGTCATATTCCGACGGGTCGTATATCAGCCCCTCACTTTCAAGTTTTGCGCGCGCGCGGTCGGAAAACCTGTCCCACATGAGGCGTTCGGTCATATCGATGGCTGGCGCAATCAACACCAGACCGGCAACCCTGTCGGGCCGGTCAAGCGCGGCGAGCATTGATAGCCAGCCGCCGAAACTGGACCCTACCAGAATTTGCGGGCCTTGCGTCAGCGTGTCGAGAATATGGGGTATGTCGCCGCGCCAATGGCTGATGGTGCCGTCGGCGAAAGTGCCGGTGGAACTGCCATGGCCGAAATAATCAAAGCGCACGAAATTCTGCTTGCGCTCAGCCGCCCATGATGCCAGTGCCAGAGCCTTGGTGCCGCCCATATCGGAGCGGAAACCGCCGCAAAAAATGACGCCGGGTGTAGCCTGCGTCGCCTCATTAATTTGCGCGCTATAGGCAAGGCGCTGGGGTCCAAAATCGGCACATTGGCGTTCGGTGAAATCGGGTGAAAAATTGGGGCCGGAGATAGAGGTCATGCGCCGCTCATTTGTTTACAATCTGGACGGGCCTGTATAGCATATTTTTTGAGAGGCAGGCGCGGATTGAACCCGCCGGTCAAGAAAAGAGTTCCCACCAATGGCGTCACCGAATTCCTACCCAGACCTGACGGGGGTCACCGTCGCGCAAATTATTCCCCGGTTGAATGTCGGCGGCGCCGAGACGACAACGCTTGAGATTGCCCGCGCTCTGCGTGCGGCAAATGCGCGGGCGCTGGTCGTCAGCGAAGGCGGCGCGCTGGCCGATGCGCTGGCTGCGGCGGGTGCGGAATCCCGAGCATGGCGGCAAAAAGGGACCACAAGATGTATGTTTGAGATTGATGCCGAG
>CAJWBV010000083.1 GCA_913020275.1 uncultured Rhodobiaceae bacterium | reverse complement strand
TAGGCGGCTTCGCGCTTGCCGGCAATGCGCAAGGGCAGGGTCACATTTTGATAGACGGTGAGGTGGTCGATCAGCCGGAAATCCTGAAACACCACGCCGATCTGACGGCGCATCATGGCAAGTTGGGCGCGCGACAATTTGCTCACATTCTGCCCGAACAGGTCGAGCTGGCCGACACTCGGCCGGTGCGCCAGAAATATGAGCTTCAACAAAGACGTCTTACCGGCACCGGACGGGCCGGTCAGAAAATGAAACGAGCCTTCATCCAGTGTCAGATCAATATTATCCAGAATGTTTGGCCCACCATCATAATTCAGGGAGACATTTTGCAACCGGATCATCGCTACACCCTCATATCATGAGGCTATTTTGGCAGAAAAAAGAGTTGCGTGCACCTTGCTTTCGCCTGCTTTTTCAGCCCTTTTTCTGGGTTTTTATTGGCCGTCTTGTGAATTGAGCCAATCGGGGATTTTCTCGCCGGCCAGCATGTCCGCATAGCTGGGGCGGCGGCGCACCACATCATGGGTCGCGCCGTCGACCAGAACCTCAGGCGCGGCGGGGCGTGTGTTATAGCTGGAGCCAAGCACCGCGCCATAGGCACCGGCCGAGAACACCGCCAGCAACGCGCCGGGGTCCAATTCGGGCAGTTCGCGCGCCAGCCCCAAAAAGTCGCCGCTTTCGCACACCGGTCCGACAACATCCCATGCCAGCAGTTTCTCATCTCGCTGGCGTACAAGGCCGATATCATGATGGGCGCCATAAAGGGTCGGGCGCACCAATTCGGTCATGGCGGCATCAACAATCATGAAATTTTTGGCCTGACCCTGTTTGGTGCGGATGACGCGGGTGACCAAAATACCGGCATTGGCGGCAATGAGCCGACCCGGTTCCAAAATGATCTGGCAGCCGCTATCGGCGAAATTTTCAGCAATCAGGCGCGCATAAGCCAGCGGGTCGGGCGGGGTTTCATTATTGCGCTGATAGGGCACGCCCAGCCCACCGCCCAAATCAAGCCGGGTGATGGTCAAATCTTTGGCGCGCAGGCGCGCCAGCAGATCGGCAGTTTTTTCAAATGCAGTTCTGAAAGGGCCAAGATCCGTGATCTGACTGCCAATGTGAATGTCAATCGCGCATGGTTCAAGACCGGCCAGCCCAGCCGCATGAGCGTAAGCGGCCTCGGCATCTTCCCAGGCAATACCGAATTTGTTTTCGGCCTTGCCGGTGGAAATTTTTTCATGCGTGCCCGCATCGACATCCGGATTGACCCTGAGTGCCACTTGAGCGGTTTTGCCCAGCCGGTTTGCAACCGCGGCAAGCTGGTCAAGCTCGGCAAGGCTTTCGACATTGAACTGCCGGATACCGGCTTCGAGCCCGGCTGCCATTTCATCATCGGTTTTGCCGACACCTGAAAACACAATTTTTTCCGGCACAATCCCTGCCGCCATCGCGCGCTGCAATTCGCCCAGTGAGACGATATCCGCGCCCGCGCCGAGGCGCGCCAGCGTCGCAATCACGCCAATATTTGAATTGGCTTTGACCGAATAGCAGATCAGCGTGTCGTTCAGCCCGGCTTTCGCACACGCATTGTGCAACACACCATAATGGTGGCGCAGCGTGGCCGTGGAGTAGCAGTAAAACGGCGTGCCCACGGTTTCGGCCAGATCGACAAGATTTACGTCTTCGGCGTACAGAACGCCGTCGCGATACTCAAAATGATCCATGCATTTATCCTAATGGCCTAATCGGTCTGAGCCGGTGGCAGAACCAGTGTTCCGCGTTTGCCGCATGCCGAAAGCGGTGCCGCAAGCACCAAGGTCGCCAGCAATAGCAAATTTATCATCTTCATCATGCGTCCCCGATGTTGTTTACCAACACTTATCAAACATCTTTCAGCGCCGCGCGCCAGCTTTGCGCCGCGGCGCGAACATTTTCCGGTGCTGTGCCGCCAAAGCTCGTGCGACTGGCAACCGAATTTTCCACACTTAGCACGGAAAAAACATCATCGGTAATCCGCGCATCGACATTTTGCATGTCTGCAAGTGTCAAATCCGCCAAATCGCAACCGTTTTTTTCCGCCAGTGCCACCAGCGCGCCGGTGATGTGATGGGCATCGCGAAACGGCACGTCGGCTTTGCGCACCAACCAGTCGGCCAAATCTGTCGCCGTGGAAAATCCCTTGCCGGCGGCGGCCAGCATGCGCTCGGGCACCGGCGTCAGCTTTTCCATCATGCCGGTCATGGCCGCCAGACATAAGGACAGGCTGTCGAGGGCGTTGAACACGCCTTCCTTGTCTTCCTGCATGTCTTTGGAATAGGCCAGCGGCAGCCCTTTCATCACGACGAAAAGGCCGGTCAGCGCTCCGATAATGCGCCCACTCTTGGCGCGCACCAGCTCTGCTGCATCCGGATTGCGTTTTTGCGGCATGATGGACGAACCGGTCGAAAACGCATCCGGCAGTTCCAGAAAGCCGAAATCCGGTGAGGCGAAAATCACAATTTCTTCGGCCAGCCGCGACAGATGCGTGGCGCAAATCGACATGGCAGACAGGGCTTCCAACGCAAAATCGCGCGCCGAAACGCTGTCAATGGAGTTTGCTGTTGGCGCGTCGAACCCCAGTGCGCTGGCCGTGGCGTGACGGTCGATCGGAAATGATGTGCCGGCCAAGGCCGCCGCGCCCAGCGGCGACTGGTTCAGTCGCGCGCGCGCATCGGCAAATCTGCCGCGGTCGCGCGACAACATTTCGATATAGGCCAGAAGATGATGGCCGTAGGTGACCGGTTGTGCCGTCTGTAAATGCGTGAAGCCGGGCATAATCAGGGCCGCATGGGTTTCAGCCTGTTCGGCTAGTACGCTCATGAGCGCAGTGGTCTGGGCGGTGAGATGGTCAAGGCTGTCACGCACGAACAGCCGGAAATCGGTCGCCACCTGATCATTGCGCGAACGCGCCGTATGCAACCGCCCGGCGGCAGGCCCGATTATATCGGTCAGCCGCGCTTCAATATTCAGATGAATGTCTTCCAGTGCCCGTGAAAAGGAAAATTCACCGGCTTCAATCTCCGCTTCAATCTGCGTCAGCGCGCCGAGAATTGCGGCGGCGTCTTCGCCGGAAATAATGCCTT
Organism: uncultured Rhodobiaceae bacterium; assembly: GCA_913020275.1. Lineage (GTDB taxonomy): Bacteria > Pseudomonadota > Alphaproteobacteria > RS24 > RS24 > UBA7378. The sequence goes on along the minus strand of CAJWBV010000083.1, from coordinate 1,906 downwards.
GCGCCGCCAGCATTTCGCAATGCGCGCGCGACCCGCGAATGTCCTGGGCAAACAGCCTCTGGTCAAATCCGATGGATGCGTTTATTTCTTCCATTATGTCGTCAGGGCTGCCGCCAAATCTGCCGCCCCACATGCGATTGCTCATTTAACTCTCCAAAGCAGGAGGCACGATGCAGTTCTCATTTCGCCACGCCGCGCTCATTGCCAGTGTTTTGCTCGGTGTTCTTGCCACCGTGTCTTTGACCCTATACCTGAACGGGGGTGACAAAGGCAAGCCGCCCAGTGATGCGCAAAGCCAGCCCCATGAAGAAGAGTTGGAAAATTTCGTGCAATTTTCCCCGCCGCGTACTGTGCCCGACATATCTTTTGACCTTTTGCTGCCGTCCGGAGAGGTGGAAAAAGTCGGCCTTGCGCGCTTTAAGGGCGAGGTGGTGGTGGTCAATTTCTGGGCGACATGGTGCGCGCCGTGCCGTCGCGAAATGCCGCTATTCGATGCGTTGCAGGCACGTTATGCAAACGCGCCTTTGCGCGTTCTGGCGGTGGCGCTGGATCGCGGATCGGCCGATAAGCCCAGAAAATTCCTGGCTGATTTGAAGGTGGAGCATCTGACGCAGGCCCATGATCCAAGTTATGCCTCGGCGCGTGCGGTCGGGCTTATCGGTCTGCCAACAACTCTTGTGCTGGATGCAAGCGGCCGCGAAATTGGCAGGCTGGCCGGTGAAGCCGAGTGGAACAGCCCTGCCGTGCATGCACTTTTGGACGCGGAATTGGAAAAAATTGAGGCCGCGGACTAGCGCGTCGGCCCTAACGCGTTGGTACTGGCGCTTCGCCGGAATAGTCGTAAAAGCCGCGACCGGCCTTGCGTCCAAGCCATCCGGCTTCGACATATTTGACCAAAAGCGGGCAGGGCCGGTATTTGGTGTCGCCCAGCCCGTCATATAAAACCTGCATAATCGAAAGACACGTATCCAGCCCGATAAAATCAGCAAGTTCAAAAGGGCCCATACGGTGATTGGCGCCCATTCGCATGGCCTTGTCAATGCTCTCGACATTGCCGACACCTTCGTAAAGCGCGTAAACGGCTTCATTGATCATCGGCAACAAAATGCGGTTGACGATAAAGGCCGGAAAGTCTTCCGCCGCGCATGAGGTTTTGCCCAGCGAGGCGACAATCTCCACGGCTTTGCCATAAGTCTCATCATCGGTGGCGATGCCGCGAATAATCTCGACAAGTTCCATCACCGGTACCGGATTCATGAAATGCATGCCGATAAATTTTTCCGGCCGGCTGGTTGCCGCGGCAAGCCGGGTTATGGAAATCGAGGAGGTGTTCGAGGCAATCAGCGCATCTGGCGATAAAACCGCACAGACTTCCTTCAAAATGCCGGTTTTAATCTCTTCGTTTTCGCTGGCCGCTTCGATGACAAGCGCGGTGTCGGCCATGGTGTTGAGGCTGGCGGCGGGCACAATGCGCTCAAGCGCGGCATCGCGGGCGCTTTCGTCAATGCGGCCGGATGCCAATTGCCGGTTCAAATTGCCCGAAATCGTGGCAATACCCGCTTCGATGCGGTCTTGCGCGACATCGTTAAGCAGCACGCGATATCCTGAAAGCGCAAAGACATGGGCAATGCCACTGCCCATTTGTCCGGCACCGATAATACCAACGGTGGTGTCCGCCATAATTCTTATTCTCCTCGGCGGGCCGCGCCCTTTTTAGAGACTTTTCTAAAGGCCCGCTTTTTCCAATTCGCTTTCCAGTTCCGGAACAGCCGTGAAAAGGTCGGCAACCAGGCCATAATCGGCCACCTGGAAAATCGGCGCCTCTTCATCCTTGTTGATCGCAACAATGACTTTGGAATCCTTCATGCCGGCCAGATGCTGAATGGCGCCGGAAATGCCGACAGCA
>CAJWBV010000082.1 GCA_913020275.1 uncultured Rhodobiaceae bacterium | reverse complement strand
CGTCGCTGGGCGCCATGTTGCTCGGTGTTATCGTCACGGGCCTGTTTGTAGCACTGTCAATGACAGCCGGCGGCGGGGCATGGGACAATGCCAAAAAATATATTGAAGATGGCAATCATGGCGGCAAGGGCTCGGAAGCCCATAAAGCCGCCGTCACCGGCGATACTGTTGGCGACCCGTATAAGGATACGGCCGGCCCGGCGGTCAACCCGATGATTAAAATCACAAATATTGTTGCGCTTCTAATGCTGGCTGTTCTGGCCCATTAAGGCGTTGCACAAGATGAAACCTCCGGCAGAGTAATCTGTCGGAGGTTTTTTTACGCCTGTATTTTGAACTTAGAAGCCGCCGGGGCCATCTTCACCGGATTCAAACCGGCCCAGATTGCCGAAGATTTGCTGCAGGAATGACAATTCGCGCCCTTGCGTTTCGGTAGTGCGCTCGACAAGGGTCACAATATTGCCGTCCTCAAGCGTATAAAAGCCAAGGTCGCGGACTTTTTTGTCCTCGTCGAAAAAGATCGCAAGTACGCGGCGTTCTGTTTCGCGCGGTGCGCGATAGGCCTCGGTAATGAATTTGCTGCTAATATAATAATAAGCGCCACCGTTTAGGGTCGACGCGGTCGATGGCGAGCCCATAAGGGTTATGATGTCGGTCTGGCTGGTGGTGCCCACTTTAAGCTGCGGCAGCAAACTTTCGTCAAACACATAACCGCGATTGTCGATAACCGGCGCACATGCCAGGAGACCCGTCATAGCCAAACCCGTCGCCGCGCCGCGAAACCAATTTTTTCGTTTGTCAGAGGGGAGGGAAATGCTTGTTACCTGCTTCATTTTAACTCTCTTAGCCGCGAAACCGTATAAATGACCTAAACAATCGTATATGGTGTTGCAACTTAAATCTTATATCCGTGCAGGAGACAAACCCAATGGGCTTGCTGGATTTCTTGAAACCGCGCGACAAAACCGCGTCCGTGCATGAGGCGTATCTGTCAATCGTCAAACAGGCGCGTCGGCCTGAACTTTATGCGACCGGCGGCGCGCCGGATAATTTTGACGGGCGCTTCGACATGATGGCGTTGCACGTGCATCTGATTCTGCGCCGCTTGCGTGCGCTGGGTATGGGGCGTTCGGATATAGGGCAGGACCTTTTTGATCTGTTTTTTAAGGATATGGATCAGGCCATGCGAGAGGCCGGGGTCGGCGATATGGGCGTCGGCAAAAAGGTGCAGAAAATGGTTGAGGCTTTTTACGGTCGCGCCACGGCTTATGACGAAGTGCTCGACGCACTTCCCGACACAAATAGAGAGGATATGGCAAGCGGCATTTATGATATTCTGTCGCGCAATCTTTATCCCGATGCCGCTTTGTCGGCTCAGCACGAAACGGTGTTGAACGCGCTGGCAACCTATGTGCTGGGCCTTGAGACGCATCTGGCGGGCGTGACGCTTGGCGATATTTTATCCGGTCGGGGTTTTGAGGCCGCACCAATCCTGAGGGTGGCACATGGATGACAGTGAATTGAGTTTGCGCGATGACATGACGCTTGATTATGTCATCCGCGTCGAAGATGTGCCGCCAACAGGCCGTGATGCCTCGTTTGAACTGCCGGAGGAAATGCGCAAGACCCTGACCCAGAGGTTCGCAGTCGAAAATCTTGATGCGCTGAAAGTCAATGCTCGCCTTGTGCCCTTGGACAAAGAGTGTCTGCATGTCACCGGTAAGGTACAGGGCCGTGTTGAACAAATCTGTGGTGTCACGCTTGAGCCCATGTGGACAGATATTTCCCAGAGTTTTTCTGCCGAGTTTCAACCCGAAAACATGGTCGCCAAATTCGTTATTCCCGATGATGATTTCGAGACGGATTTGCCGGAGGCTTTGCAGGACGGGGCGGCCAATATTGGCGAATTGGCAATTCAAGTTTTTGCGATGGAAATTCCGGCATATCCGCGCAAAGAAGGGGCTGCGTTCGACGCTGCTGCAGCTGGTGTCGAAAAAGCGGATTCGCCGTTTTCCGTGTTGGCGGATTTTCACAAAGCGAGCGCCGGTAATGATGACACTTGATATTCGCAACGAACTGTCGCATCCATTACCGGATTTAGTTCTAACATTTGGTTAGGGGGAATATGGCGTACCCCGTTATCTCTGTCGATGTCATGGGCGGTGACCACGGCCCGAACGTTATCCTGGACGGGATCGAAAAAGCGCTCGCGCAGCGTTCGGATGCTCGGTTTCTGCTTTTCGGCAATGAGGAACTTGTCGGGCCGGAACTGGCCCGCAAGCCGCGTGTTGAAGCCGCTAGTACCTTTAAGCATTGCGATATGTCGGTTGCGATGGACGCCAAACCCAGCATAGCCCTGCGCCAAGGACGCAAGGTCAGCAGCATGTGGCAGGCGATTGAGGCGGTTAAATCCGGCGCGGCGCAAGCGTGTATTTCCGCCGGCAATACGGGTGCTTTAATGGCGATGTCTAAGGTTATGCTGCGCACATTGCCGGGCATTGAACGACCGGCGATTGTGGCAGTCTGGCCGACCGTCAGAGGCCGCAGTGTTGTGCTCGATGTTGGCGCAACCATTGGCGGGCCGGCATCGCAATATGCACAGTTTGCGGTGATGGGGGCGGCTTTTGGGCGTGCGATTTTCAACATATCAAACCCGACCATTGGCCTGTTGAACATCGGCGTTGAAGATGTAAAAGGCACCGACAGCGTGCGCGAAGCGGCCGAGTTATTGGCCCGGTCGGAATTGAATTTTACAGGATTTATCGAAGGTGACGGGATTGGGCGTGGCGATGCCGACGTCATCGTCACAGATGGCTTTACCGGCAATATCGCGCTTAAAACCGCCGAGGGCACAGCGCGCCAGATTGCCGAATATCTGCGTCAGGCGATGGGCGGCTCGGTTTTTTCGCGACTGGGCTATGTTTTCGCCCGTTCCGCGTTCAAAAACCTGCGCCAGCGCATGGATCCCAATGCCGCAAATGGCGGTATGTTTTTGGGTCTGAATGGCATCGTAGTAAAAAGCCATGGCGGTGCTGATGCCAATGGGTTTGCCTCGGCTGTCGGCGTGGCAATCGATGTGGTCGATGCCGATATTTCAAACACCATTGCGGCGGATATTGAGAAAATGCAAATATTGCTCGACGACGCTTGGGCTCAGACATTGGATTAGAGCATGGCAAGAAAAGCGCAGGTAAGAGGTATTGGGGGATATGTCCCCGACAAGGTTCTTTCGAACGCGGACCTCGCCGAAATTATGGACACAAGCGACGAGTGGATTGTGTCGCGTTCAGGCATCCACCAGCGCCATCAGGCCGAAGACAGTGTTATGGCGTCGGACCTTGGTGTCATTGCGGCGCAAAATGCGCTGGCGCATGCGGGCATGAACATTGCCGATATTGATTTGATTGTGGTTGCCACCTCGACGCCAGATTTCGCGTTTCCGGCAACGGCGTCTGTTGTTCAGCACAAGCTGGGCTCATCGCATGGTGCGGCGTTTGATGTTCAGGCGGCGTGTTCGGGGTTCGTTTATGGCATGAGTCTCGTCACGGCCATGCTTGAGACCGGGCAAGCCAATGGCGCTTTGCTGATCGGGGCCGAACTCATGACACGCCTGCTGGACTGGCAAGATCGCAGCACGGCGGTTCTTTTTGGCGATGGTGCCGGTGCCATTGTGCTGAGTGCAGAAGATGTTGATGCCGATGCGCCGCATGTGATCAAAAATTACATTCGTTCCGAAGGTCAATTTACCGACCTTCTTTATGCGACCGGCAGTGCTAATGCCGCCGCCAAAGATGCCAAGATTCACATGCAGGGCCGCGAAGTGTACCGGCATGCGGTGACGAATATTGCCGAAGCTGTGTGTACCTTGCTTGAAATGGCGGAGCTTGAAGTGGGCGACATTGACTGGTTCGTGCCGCATCAGGCCAATAAACGCATCATTGATGGCGTGGCGCGCAAAATTGGCCTGCCGGCGGAGAAAACCATTTTGACGGTCGACCACCATGCCAACACCTCCGCCGCATCCATTCCGCTGGCGCTGAATGAGGCCGTTCAAAACGGCCAGATCAATGCCGGTGACCTGGTGATGACGGAAGCCATGGGCGGCGGGCTGAGCTGGGGTGCGAATTTAATCCGTTGGTCTTAAAGTAATTTTAAGCCACTATTCGCTTGCACTGATTTAACTCTATGTGGTTAAATTTTGGAATTAAATGAGGGCATTATGACTGGTAAGACAGTAACTCGGGCAAATCTCAGTGAAGCGGTTTACAATGAGATTGGCTTGTCGAGAAGTGAATCCACACAAATTGTTGAAAGCGTCATTACCGAAATATCCGACGCGCTTGTTAGGGGCGAGGCGGTGAAATTATCCTCCTTCGGCTCGTTTATGGTGCGCCATAAAAATGGTCGTGTCGGGCGCAATCCGAAAACCGGAGAAGAAGTGCCGATTGATCCCCGCCGCGTGCTTACCTTTCGTGCCAGCCATGTGCTGAAGTCGAAAATCAATAAAATGGCAGGCCTGTCTGACTGATATAATGCGTGGTCAGCTTTCAAATGTCTGAAGAAAAATCCGAAAGCGCTTTCCGCAGTATCAGCGAGGTTGCCGGTTCCCTGAATGTGGAGACACACGTTCTGCGTTTTTGGGAAACTAAGTTCGATATCATACAGCCGTTGAAACGTGCAGCCGGTCGGCGGTTTTACCGCCCCGAAGATGTGCAAGTGATCGCGGGCATCCAGTGTCTGTTGCACGAAGACGGGTTGACGATAAAGGGCGTGCAAAAAATTATCAAAGACCACGGTGCCGACTATGTACGCGCGCGCGCAGAAGGAGCCGGTGCTTTGCCGGGCGAGGGGGCGGGGCTGACCAAACCGCAGCGCGACCAATTGTCTGCCGCCCGTGACCAACTAGGACAAATTCGCCTCCGTTTGCTTGGCAACGAAACAGGCTAAGGGTCGGCTTGCCAATAGATTGGAAACCGCCTAAAACCGTCATCGTCGGAGCGTAGCGCAGCCCGGTAGCGCACTTGTCTGGGGGACAAGGGGTCGTGGGT
>CAJWBV010000081.1 GCA_913020275.1 uncultured Rhodobiaceae bacterium | reverse complement strand
GAGGTATGGGTTGCGTTTTTGGGCCGCGGGTCGGTTTCGCGCATGGCCATGTCTTCGAGCGCTGCGCCCGCGCGTTCCAATTGCGCCAAAGTTTCCGGCAGGCGCAGAGCGGCCTGCAGGCTTGGCCACGCGGCTTCGGCAATATCGCGGATGACCGCCTCCGGTCCCAGTTGTTTTCTTATCCATGTCGACACGACAGGCTCGGCGGCTTCCCAAATATTGAGCGCGGGGTCAAAACTGCGGGCCACGCCTTCGACCGTAACCATGGTTTTTTGCAACAGCAAAAGCTGGGGCTGGGTTGCCATGTCAAACTGGTCGGTCACGTCAAATAACTGAGTTAGCAGGCGCGACATGGAAATCTCGGACGCATCAAGATCGCGGATCGGTTCCCCGATGCTGCGTAGCGCTTGCGCGAAATCTTCGACGCTATGGCGTTTGGGCACATACCCGGCCTCAAGATGCACGCGCGCCACTTTGCGGTAATCGCGGGTGATGAAGCCGTGCAATATCTCGGCAAGAAACCGCCGGCTGTCGCTGTCGAGGCGGCCGGTAATGCCAAGGTCAATGCCGACAATCGTGCCGTCTTTCCGGATCAGCAAATTGCCCTGATGCATGTCGGCATGGAAAAACCCGTCGCGCAGTGCATGGGTCAGAAAAATGCGAATAAGCCGCGTGGCGATGTCGGGCAGGTCGAGCCCGGCGATGCGCAGGGCATCGACATCCGATGCCGGTATGCCGTCTACCCAGCCCATGGTCAGCACGCGGCGGCCCGTGCCTTCCCACACAACATCAGGCACGCAAAAGCCCTCATCATTGCGCGCATTATAGGCCATTTCCTCGAGCGCGGCGGCCTCGCGGCGCAAATCTGTTTCGGCCTCAAGCGAACGCGCCAGCGTGTCAATGGCGTCCACAGGCCGCAAGCGGCGGGCAGTTGGCATCAGCTTTTCAATCCAGCGCGCGATGACGCGAAAGGTTGCCAGATCGCGGGCAACTTTGCGGTCAATGCGCGGGCGCAGAATTTTCACCGCCAGTTTCGTGTCGGGCGCGCCGGTTTTATGCGCCTGATGCACTTGCGCGATGGAGGCCGCGGCAAGGGCCGGGCCCATATTTTCAAAAACTTTTTCCGGCTCATCCAAATCGGATGCGATGATGCGGCGCACGTCGGCCTCGGCGAAGGCGGGCAATCTGTCCTGCAGGTGCTGTAAATCGGCGGCCATTTGCAGGCCGATAATATCGGGCCGTGTTGCAAGAAACTGGCCGAGTTTTATGTAAGTCGGCCCCAGCTTGCGAATGCGGTCGGACAGGGCGCGGCCCCGAATTTGGGCGTCAAACCGGGGGGCCCCGAGAGTTAAAAACGCCCGAATGAAGCGCAGGCCCAGTGGCGCGCGTTCGTTGAAATCCGGCGGCAGCAGGGCGTCTTGCGCCAACAATAGTCGCGCCATGCGTAAAAACCGCAATAAACGAAACGCCCCCATCTTACACCTTCCAACCGCTGTGAAGCGCGGCCACACCGCCGCTTAGGCGTTCAATGGCGACGCGCGAAAAGCCCGCCGCGCGCACCTCATCGGCAAAGGCCTCGGCGCGCGGAAATTGTCGAATGCTCTCAACCAGATATTGATAGGGCCCCGCATCGCCTGTCACCAGCCCGCCAAGCGGTGGGATGACGCGGAATGAGTAGGCGTCATAAGCCCTGGTCAAAAGCGCGCTTGGCATGTGCGAAAATTCAAGGCAGACAAAGCGCCCGCCGGGTTTGAGCACCCGCCAGGCCTCGGCCAGGGCGTCGGTGCGATGGGTAACATTGCGAATACCAAAGGCAATTGTGTAAATGTCCAGGCTGTTATCGGCCAGCGGCAGGTGTTCGGCATTGCCGGTAATGAAAGACACATGTCTTGCGTTTTTCTCAGACACCGCACGTTTGGCCCCGACACGCAACATTTCGGTATTGGCATCGATGACTCGCACGTTGAGCGGAGTGGAAAACCGCGCCGCGGCGCGCATGGCACGAAAGGCAATATCGCCCGTGCCACCGGCAATATCGGCCATTTGCACATGCTCGCGTGCAGGGTTACGGCGCAAAAACAAAACTTCCACCAGACGCCGCTTCCACACACGGTGCAACCCGCCCGACATCAGATCGTTCATCAGGTCGTAGCGCGCGGCAACCGTGTCGAAAACATCGCGCACAAGGGCTTGTTTTTGCCCTGTCGGTACCTGCCGGAAACCGAAATCTGTCAGCGCGGCGTCGGGCGCATTTTGCTGGCTCTTTTCCATGCCCGCGACGATAGCCGAAACGCGGTGTTCTGGCTATAACCGGCGCATGTTTCTGGTTTTATGTCGCGGCTTGTTGATGGCGCGCGCCGCCGCAAAAAGCTATAATTTTGCCCATGCCCGAATTACCCGAAGTCGAAACAGTGCGGCGCGGTCTGGTAACGCACATGGAGGGGCGCGTCATTCGCTCGGTGAAGCTGGCACGCGCCGATTTGCGGTTTCCGTTTCCAACCGATTTCGAAACGCAGCTTACCGGTGCACGCATCCAAAGCCTGTCGCGGCGCGCCAAATATCTTCTCGCCCTTATTCAGCCGGTCGGCGCGCCGGAGCACTTATGGTTGAGCCATCTCGGTATGAGCGGCCGGTTTCAGGTGACGCCCGCCAATATGTGGGCTCCCGACCGGCTCGCCAATTACAAGCACGGGATGGCCGATGCGGTAGCGCAAAAACATGTCCATGTTACGCTCGATCTGGATGACGGGACGTGCGTCACCTATGCCGATCCGCGCCGTTTCGGATTTATGGACCTGACGCCGGCATCCGCCACCTCGCGTTTTCTGGCCGATCTGGGGCCGGAGCCCATGGGCAATGAATTTAACGCGGATTATTTTTTGGCCGCCTGCGCAGATCGCCAAAGTCCGGTGAAGGCGGTGCTGCTTGACCAGAAAATCGTTGCCGGGTTGGGCAATATATATGTTTGCGAGGCTTTGTTTCGCGCCGGTATCAGCCCGCGGCGCAAGGCGGCTAATCTCGGGCACGTCAGGGTCGGCCGGCTGATACCCGCGATCCGCGATGTGCTGGGCGAGGCGATTGCGGCCGGAGGTTCCAGCCTGCGGGATTTCGCCGATAGCGACGGCAAGCTGGGCTATTTCCAGCACGGTTTTGCGGTTTATGACCGCGCCGGTGCGCCCTGTACGACAGATGGATGCAATGCTAAAATCAAACGTATTGTACAGTCCGGACGTTCAAGTTTTTACTGTCCGGCTTGCCAGCGTTAGGAGACGACATGGCAAAAAAATGCCTCTTTAATTTGGTTTTTGGCTGGATTTTGGTTTTCGGCTGGCTGGCAGGCGCGGGGCTTTCTCCGGCTTTGGCACGCGACGCTTATTTGTCGCTGGCACCGGATATTCCTCTGGCCCCCGGCTTGTCGGAATTTGACGGCGGGCAACTGGTTTTTGACAAACCGGAGGGGCGCATTGTTCGTATTGAGGCTGAGCGCCTGGAGACACAAGGCGCAGGCGATGGGGTGCCGGCTTTTTATCGCGAAACCCTGCCCAATTTGGGATGGCAATTAAATGGTGCCGACAATAGTGCTGACAATGTATTGACTTTTCAAAGGGGAGGCGAGACGTTGCTGATTACAATGCAAGGTGAACGTGTCGTGTTCAAACTGTCGCCATTTGCAGAAAGTGACTGACAGTGTTGAGGACCCTGTATTGGTAGGGCAAGAGAGGGTGAAGCTATGAAATATGAAAATATTCTGGTCGAGATCAAAGGCAGTGTCGGCTTGATAACACTGCACCGTCCGCAGGCTTTGAACGCGCTGTGTGCGCCGCTTATGGATGAACTGACCCATGCTATCGGTGCCATGGAAGAAAATGATGCCATCGGCTGCATGGTGTTGACGGGGTCTGCCAAAGCATTTGCCGCCGGAGCCGATATCAAGGAAATGGCCGGCAAAAAATATATTGATGTCTTTCGCGAAGATTTCATAACCGCCAATTGGGAAGCGGCAACACGTGCCAGAAAGCCGATTATTGCGGCAGTGGCCGGCTATGCGCTGGGCGGTGGCTGCGAACTGGCGATGATGTGCGACTTTATTCTGGCTGCCGATACGGCAAAATTCGGCCAGCCTGAAATTAATCTGGGCGTTATTCCGGGCGCCGGCGGTACGCAACGCCTGGCGCGCTTTGTCGGCAAGTCCAAAGCCATGGAAATGTGCCTGACCGGGCGCATGATGGACGCCGAAGAAGCCGAACGTTGTGGCCTGGTCAGCCGCGTTGTGGCGGCCGATGATTTGCTCGATGAAGCCCTTGAAGTAGCCGAAAAAATTGCCGAGAAATCCGCTCCTTCCGTGATGGTTGCAAAAGAATGTGTCAACGAAGCCTTTGAGACCACTTTGCGCGAAGGTGTGCGCTTTGAACGCCGGCTTTTCCATTCGCTGTTCGCCTTTGACGACCAAAGCGAAGGCATGGAAGCTTTTATCGAGAAAAGACAGCCGAAATTCAACAATAGCTAGGCCCAAAAGAGGCGTGAAATTCGCGGTTGACCTAAATCGGCCGCCGCCCTATAACGGCGTCTCAAGCGCCGCACCAACGCGGTGATTTTACGAAACAGGGTTCGATTTACATGGCAAATACAAGTTCTGCCAAAAAAATGGTTCGCAAGATTGCCACCCGCACGGCGCGCGGCCGCCATCAGCGGAGCCAAATGCGTTCGTCAATCCGTCGGGTTGAAGAAGCCATTGCCAGTGGCAGCAAAGACGATGCGGTTTCCGCCCTGCGCGCGGCCCAGCCGCTGATTGCCAAGGCCGGACGCAAAGGTTTGGTGCATAAGCGTGCCGCTTCGCGCAAAGTTTCGCGGTTGGCAAAACGCGTTGCCGGCATTTCCTGACTTATCGCTTCCGGTTCATATACTGATCTGATTTTTTTGACAGCCGAGCGTCTGCGCGCGCGCCGCGATGGGGCATGCGACGTCATGTTTTTTCATAAAAACTAAAAATAGGAAAATTTTTATTAAAGATGTTATTATCAAAAATCTCTTAGGAATTAGTTCAACTTTGAGATGGAAAAAATCTATGAAAT
>CAJWBV010000080.1 GCA_913020275.1 uncultured Rhodobiaceae bacterium | reverse complement strand
TCAGCGACTTGCTGCCTGAAATTTTGGGCTCAACAAATGCTGCCGACCGTGCCGTGCAGGCGTGGGGGCGCAACAACAGATATGCGGGTTCCGGTGATCGGCGGGACATTGCCGATCAGGTTTTTGCCATTTTGCGCCATTATTCGAAACTCTGTGCGCTGGTCGACAGCGATGATCCGGTATTGGTGGCGCTGGCCGCGCGGATGGTTTTGTTTGACGACACGCTGGAGGAGGTTTGCGCGCTGGCCGATGGCGCGCGCCACGCACTTGCCCCGCTGACACCTGAAATGCGCGCCCGACTTGAGGTTATTACCGAGCGTGAAAGTGAACTTGAGCTGCATGAACGCGCTGCGCTGCCCGCATGGTTATACGATGAAATCATGGCGGGTGATCTAGCGGATGCAAATGCAGTGCTTGCGAAGTTGAACGCCCGCGCGCCGCTTGATTTGCGCGTCAACACATTGCGGGGCTCACCGGCGCAAACCCGCCAGAAACTCGCCGATGAGGGCATACGCGCCCGCCCGCTTGCAAAAGTACCGCTGGCATTGCGTGTTAAGGGCACCGGCCAGATTACTGGTGGTGTGGTGTTTCAGTCAGGCCGCGTTGAAATTCAAGATGCGGGCGCCCAGATAGCCGCGGGGCTGTGCCAAGCTCAGCCGGGCCAGACCGTGCTGGATTTTTGCGCCGGCGCGGGCGGCAAAACCCTCGCGCTGGCCGCACAAATGCAAAATAAGGGTCATTTATTCGTGCATGACAGCGACCCGAAACGCCTACATCAGATGGAGGCACGTGTGAAGCGCGCCGGTGTGAGCATTGTCCGCCTAATGGCAGAAAATGAGATGCGACTTTCCGAACAGTTCCAACTCGTTGTGTCGGACGTGCCGTGCAGCGGGTCGGGCCGATGGCGGCGGGCACCGGAAACCAAATGGCACCTAACACCAAAGGGCCTTGATGCACTGGTCGCCTTGCAGAGGGAAATTCTGGCCGAAAGTGCCGGTTTCGTCGCACCGGGCGGTCGTCTGGCTTATATCACCTGTTCGATTATCGCGCGTGAGAACGAAAACCAAATTGCAGAATTTCTGAATATGCATCCCGAATTTGCGATCGATGAAGCGGCCAAATTCGGCAATCAATGTGGGGTAATTCGGCTGGATCCGCATAACACGGATACAGACGGGATGTTTTGTGCCATTATGCGTCGCACTGGGCCATGATTCTGGCGTTGAAAGGTTGATATATATGATGTCCAAAACCCTTATCCCGTTTTTATTCATGCTCTTCATTCCGGCCTCGGCATTGGCTGTGTCGGATGCGTATCAAAGCCTGTCGATGGATTTGGTCGTCAAGGCGGAAGACGACATTTCCGCCGAGCGCAATGCCGAAGCCAATGCGCGGCTGGACCTTGCGCTGGTGGCCGACCCCGGCAATGCCCGTGCATTTGTTCTCAAAGGGCAGGTCCAGCATTTGCTGGGCGACACGGACGAAGGCTTGCGGCTGGTGAGCATAGGGCTGCAAATTGATCCCGTCATGCGCGAGGGGCTGGTATTGCAGACGCAGCTGGCTTCGGAGCTTGGCAATGTGATTGTCGCCGAAGCGGCGCTTGAGCGGTTTCGCCGGATTTGCAAAACAAATTGCGCCGAGGCCGATACGCTCGGTGCTCTGGTGGAAACGGCACGTAACGTCGACGATGCCGACCCTGCAACGAAAAATGCCGGCGCGAAAATCGACGGAGAATAATGGGACATGGATCAAGACATGGATCGACTGCTGATTGTCGATTTTGGATCGCAGGTCACCCAGCTTATTGCCCGACGCGTGCGCGAAAGCGGTGTTTATTGCGAAATTGTGCCGTTTCATTCGGCAAGTAAAAAATTTGCCGAAATAAATCCGCGCGCGGTCATTCTGTCGGGTGGTCCGAACAGTGTGGCAGACACGGACACGCCGCGCATTCCGGAAAATATTCTTCATGGCAGTACGCCGATATTGGGAATTTGCTACGGGCAGCAGGCGCTATGCGCCCAGCTTGGTGGCAGTGTTGAACAATCCGACGAGCGCGAGTTCGGGCGCGCCGAACTGAAGCTTGAAGCCACGCACAGCCTGTTTGACGGCTTCGCCGCGGCCGGGGACACGTTGCCAATATGGATGAGTCATGGCGACAGGGTGAACGCTTTGCCGGACGGTTTCTCGGTAGTGGGCACCAGCGACAATGCGCCTTTCGCGGCCATTGCGAATGACGCGCGCAATATTTTCGGTGTGCAGTTTCACCCCGAAGTTGTACATACGCCGGACGGTGCCGCCCTGTTGCGCAATTTCACCCATAATATCGCCGGATGTCGCGGCAATTGGACAATGGCTGCCTTCCGCGAAAAAGCGATTGCCGATATCCGCGCGCAGGTCGGCGACGGGCGCGTAATTTGCGGGCTTTCCGGCGGCGTTGACAGTTCGGTCGTTGCCGTTCTTTTGCATGAGGCCATTGGCGATCAACTTACTTGCGTTTATGTCGATACCGGCATGATGCGCGCCGGCGAGAGCGATGAGGTTGTCGGCCTGTTCCGCGACCATTTCAACATCAGTCTCATCCATAAAGATGCGGGGGCAGTGTTCCTCGACAAGCTGAACGGGGTAGATGAACCTGAGGCCAAGCGCAAAATCATCGGCGGTACATTTATCGACATTTTTGAAGCCGAAGCCAAAACCATTGGCGGTGCGGATTTTCTGGCACAGGGCACGCTCTATCCGGACGTGATTGAAAGCGTGTCTTTTACCGGCGGGCCGAGCGTCACCATCAAAAGTCATCATAATGTCGGCGGTCTGCCCGAACGCATGAACATGAAACTTGTCGAGCCGGTGCGCGAATTGTTCAAAGACGAAGTGCGCGCCTTGGGGCGCGAGCTTGGGTTGCCGGAAGCCTTTGTCGGGCGCCACCCGTTTCCGGGCCCCGGACTTGCCATCCGCATTCCCGGCGCGATTACGGAAGAGAAACTCGACATATTGCGCAAAGCCGACCTCATCTATCTCGACGAAATTCGAAAAAGCGGCCTTTATGACGACATTTGGCAGGCATTTGCCGTGCTGTTGCCGGTGCGCACCGTTGGGGTTATGGGCGACAGCCGCACGTATGATTATGTGTGTGCTTTGCGCGCCGTCACCTCGACCGACGGCATGACAGCCGATTATTTCCCGTTCAGCCATGAATTTCTGGGCCGCACTTCAACCCGCATCATCAATGAGGTGCGCGGCATTAACCGCGTCGTCTATGACATCACATCAAAGCCACCCGGTACTATTGAGTGGGAATGAATCAAAAAGATAAGGCGCTCATTTCAGCAGATATTCTGGAGAATAAGAGCTACGATGAGCCTTCGGTTTTTCAACCAAAGAACCTTTTGCGGGAGTCTAGACGGCAAAATGGCATACCTCTTGGCAAAGTTCCCAGAATTTGCATTTTGGATCCTGATGGAAATTTGCTGGACTATTTGAAAAACAAGAATAAGGCGCTTTTGAATAAGTTTTGGGCTTGCTATCACTCGAATTTGTACACTAGTGAAATAGCAGGTTCAACTGTCGGTATAATACCTCGAGCAGTAGGTGCTTCATATGCTGTGTTAGTAGCAGAGCAACTCTTTGTTTCAGGCTGTGAGCTTTTAATTAGTATTACTTCAGCCGGCATTATTACTAATTTACCCTCTAACAAAAAATTCACATTGATTACAGAGGCGATCCGTGATGAAGGAACAAGTTACCACTACATAACAAAAAATGAGCGTGCTTTGCTCTCCCCTAAGTTAATGCTGAAATTAAAAAATAATAAGGATCTTTGGGATGAGTCAAAGAGCTGGACAACAGATGCCCCTTACAGAGAAACACAGTCAGCAATAAAAGAAATGAAAATAAAAAAAGTCACCTGTGTAGAGATGGAATCCTCTGCACTTTATGCATTTGCAAAAGCAAAAAATAAAGATGTCATTTGTTTTGCACACTTAACCAATACGATGGCGCAACAAAAAGGTGATTTTGAAAAGGGTGACGATTTTGGAAGTTTAGATACTCTAAAATTAGTTGAAGGTGTTCTTGAAATATTCAGCTCATAACCCATTGACTGGGAATAGTCGGACAGCAATTTCCTAAGATATTTACTGTCACTCACCAGGGCAGTATGTATAGACAAAAATTGTATCTGACGTGCCCAAGCGGATATTTAATAGAAACCAAAGGTTTTAGGGCGTTAACAAGGTAACTTTTTTTGAGCTGGGCAAAGGCTAACCCGGGCCAAACCATCTCGCAAAGCGGCGCGAAATTGACTACTATTTTTCTAACCTGAAATTGCTAGCGGGAGCCGGCCCGTGACGTGATGAGGAAAGGTAATAGCCCTATGAGTGAATGCACCAAAATTCTCCTTGAAGAAAGTGAAATGCCCACGCAGTGGTACAACATTGTCGCCGACCTGCCTGAACCGCCGCCGCCCGCCCTGCATCCGGGCACCCATCAACCGGCGACCGCAGAAGATTTCGCGCCACTATTCCCAATGGCTTTGGTAGAGCAGGAAGTGAGCACTGAGCGCTACATTGATATTCCGGGTGATGTGCTGGATGTTTATCGCCTCTGGCGCCCGTCGCCTCTTTTTCGGGCTCGGCGCTTGGAGAAGCTGCTGGATACGCCCGCCAAGATTTTTTACAAATATGAGGGCGTTAGTCCGGCGGGTTCGCACAAACCCAATACTGCGGTGCCTCAGGTTTGGTACAATGCCCAGGAAGGGGTTCGCAAACTCACTACAGAAACCGGAGCCGGGCAATGGGGAAGCTCACTGGCATTTGCCTGCGCCCAATTTGGACTCGAATGTGAAATCTGGCAGGTTGCAGCAAGTTACCTCGCCAAACCGCACCGACGCACCATGATGGAAACCTGGGGCGGGAAGGTGCATCCCAGCCCTTCCGATGTGACCGAGTTTGGCCGTAAACTTTTGGCGGAAAATCCGGATCACCCCGGCTCATTGGGTATCGCGATTTCCGAGGCTGTTAGCGAAGCCATCGAGGACGAAAACGTTCGCTACGCGCTCGGGAGCGTGCTTAATCATGTTCTGCTGCACCAGACAATTATTGGCGAGGAGGCCCTGTTGCAGCTTGCCAAAGTGGATGAAACCCCCGATGTACTGGTGGGCTGCACTGGCGGTGGGTCGAATTTTGGCGGGCTGGCCTTTCCATTCCTGCGTGAAAAACTCGCTGGCAAGATGAGCCCGGTCATCCGCTGTGTCGAGCCCGCAGCTTGTCCGACCTTGACTAAGGGCGAGTATCGTTATGACTTTGGCGATACGG
>CAJWBV010000079.1 GCA_913020275.1 uncultured Rhodobiaceae bacterium | reverse complement strand
ATATCGGCATTATGGCGCATATCGATGCCGGCAAAACGACTACCACGGAGCGAATTCTTTATTATACGGGCGTAAGCTATAAAATCGGTGAGGTGCATGACGGCGCGGCCACCATGGACTGGATGGAGCAGGAGCAAGAGCGCGGCATCACCATTACATCGGCTGCTACCACATGCTTCTGGCGCGACAAGCGCATCAACATTATCGACACGCCCGGCCACGTGGACTTCACCATTGAGGTGGAGCGTTCGTTGCGCGTGCTTGACGGCGCGGTTGCGGTGTTTGACAGCGTTGCCGGTGTTGAGCCGCAATCCGAAACAGTATGGCGTCAGGCCGACAAATATTCGGTGCCGCGCATGTGTTTCGTGAACAAAATGGATCGCATGGGCGCAGATTTTTTCCGCTGTGTCGAAATGATCAAAGATCGCCTTGGCGCCACGCCGCTGGTTTTGCAACTGCCAATCGGGGCCGAAGCCGAATATGAAGGCCTGGTCGACCTCGTGCGGATGAAAGAGGTCGTCTGGAAAGACGAAGCGCTGGGCGCTGAATATGAATATGTCGATATTCGCGACGGGCTGAAAGATCAGGCCGAAGAATATCGCGCCGCGCTGGTCGAGGCCGCAGTTGAGGTCGATGATGATGTGATGGAGGCCTATCTCGAAGGCACCGAGCCCGATGAAGAAACGCTGATACGCTGCATTCGCAAAGGCACGATAGACCAGAGTTTTGTCCCCGTGCTCAACGGCACGGCCTTCAAAAACAAAGGTGTTCAGCCGCTCTTGGATGCAGTTGTCGACTTTATGCCTTCGCCGCTTGATGTGGCCGCCATTCAGGGCATTGACGCAAAAACCGAAGAAGAGATTGTTCGCAAATCCTCAGATGATGAGCCGCTTTCCATGCTGGCGTTCAAAATCGCCAATGACCCGTTTGTCGGGTCACTGACATTTGCGCGGATTTATTCGGGCAAACTTGAAAGCGGGTCGTCGGTCGTCAATACGGTCAAAGACAAGCGCGAGCGCATCGGGCGGATGCTGCAAATGCACGCCAATTCCCGCGAAGAAATCAAAGAAGCCTATGCCGGTGATATTGTGGCGCTGGTGGGCATGAAAGACACAACCACAGGCGACACGCTATGCGCCACTGACAGCCCTGTTATTCTTGAGCGCATGGAGTTCCCAGATCCGGTTATCGAGGTTGCGGTTGAGCCGAAAACCATGGGTGATCAGGAAAAAATGGGTCTGGCGCTCAGCCGCTTGGCCCAGGAAGACCCTTCATTCCGTGTGAAATCCGACGAAGAAAGCGGGCAGACCGTAATTGCCGGCATGGGTGAATTGCATCTCGATATTATCGTCGACCGCATGAAGCGCGAGTTCAAGGTGGAGGCCAATGTTGGCGCGCCGCAAGTGGCCTATCGCGAGACATTTACCAAACACACTGAGGTGGATTACACGCACAAGAAACAGACCGGCGGTTCGGGCCAGTTTGCGCGTGTGAAAATGATCATCACGCCAATGGAGCCGGGTGGCGGTTACGAGTTCGACAACAAAATCGTCGGTGGTGCCATCCCGCGTGAATACATCCCGGGTGTCGAAAAAGGCATTGAAAGCGTGCGCGAAAACGGGGTGCTTGCCGGTTTCCCGATGATCGACTTCAAGGTCGAGCTTATCGACGGCGCATTCCACGATGTGGACTCAAGCGTCATGGCCTTTGAGATTGCGGCGCGCGCCGCCTTCCGCGAAGCCTCGCGCGATGCCGGTGCAAAATTGCTGGAGCCGATTATGCTGGTCGAGGTGGTGACACCGGACGAGCATATGGGCGATGTGATCGGCGATTTGAACAGCCGGCGCGGACAGGTGCGCGGCACCGAAGCGCGTGGCAATGCGTCTGTCATCACCTCAATGGTGCCGCTGGCAAATATGTTCGGCTATGTGAATACGCTGCGTTCAATGACGCAAGGTCGCGCGCAATATTCCATGCTGTTTGACCATTATGAGCAGGTGCCGCAGGCGGTATCTGACGAAGTTATTTCGAAATTGGCCTAACCGAATTAGAAGATCCGACGGAGAGAAAAAATGTCGAAAGAGAAATTTGAGCGTAACAAGCCGCATTGCAACATTGGCACGATTGGTCATGTTGACCATGGCAAGACGACGTTGACGGCGGCGATTACGAAGGTTTTGGCGGAAGCCGGTGGCGCGGAGTTTTCGGATTATTCTGACATTGACAAGGCGCCAGAAGAGAAGGCGCGCGGGATTACGATTTCGACGGCGCATGTTGAGTATGAGACGGAAGGGCGTCACTATGCGCATGTGGACTGCCCCGGTCATGCTGACTATGTGAAGAACATGATCACGGGCGCAGCGCAGATGGACGGTGCGATATTGGTTGTGAACGCGGCCGACGGTCCGATGCCGCAGACGCGCGAGCATATTCTTCTTGCGCGCCAGGTTGGTGTTCCGGCTTTGGTTGTTTTTTTGAACAAGGTTGACCAGGTTGACGATGACGAGCTTTTGGAGCTTGTCGAGATGGAAGTGCGCGAGCTGTTGTCGTCATACGAGTTTCCCGGCGATGATATTCCGATTGTTAAGGGTTCCGCTTTGGCGGCCCTTGAGGGTCGTGACGAGGCGATTGGTGCCAATGCGATCATGGAGCTGATGGGCGAGGTGGACAAATATATTCCGCAGCCCGAGCGTCCGAAAGACCAGCCGTTTTTGCTGCCGATCGAGGATGTGTTCTCGATCTCGGGTCGCGGTACGGTTGTGACGGGTCGTGTTGAGCGCGGTGTTATCAATGTTGGCGACGAGATTGAGATTGTCGGCATCAAGGACACGCAAGCCACGACGTGTACGGGCGTTGAGATGTTCCGCAAGCTGCTTGACAGCGGTGAGGCGGGCGACAATGTGGGCGTTTTGTTGCGCGGCACGAAGCGCGAGGAAGTTGAGCGCGGTCAGGTATTGTGTGCGCCGGGCTCGATCACGCCGCATACGAAGTTCAAGGCGGAAGCCTATATTCTGACGAAGGAAGAGGGCGGCCGTCATACGCCGTTCTTTACCAATTACCGTCCGCAGTTTTACTTCCGTACAACGGATGTGACGGGTGTTGTGCACCTGCCGTCGGGCACGGAAATGGTGATGCCGGGGGATAATATCGAAATGGAGGTCGAACTGATTGTGCCGATCGCCATGGAAGAAAAACTCCGCTTCGCCATCCGCGAGGGCGGCCGCACCGTCGGCGCCGGCGTCGTCGCAGCTATTATTGAGTAGGAAGTGATATCAGAGCGCATCAAGGTGATGCGCTCTTTTTTGTGGGAACAGGAAGCAAGATGGTACAGAGCCAAAATATCCGCATTCGCCTGAAGGCGTTCGACCACCGTGTGTTGGACAATTCGGCGCGTGAAATTCTCAATACCGCCAAGCGGACGGGCGCCGATGTGCGTGGTCCTATCCCGCTGCCCACGCATATTGAAAAATTCACCGTATTGCGGGGACCGCATATCGACAAAAAGAGCCGCGAGCAGTTCGAAATTCGGACGCATAAGCGCATGCTCGATATTGTCGATCCGACCCCGCAAACGGTTGATGCGCTGATGAAACTAGATCTGCCCGCCGGTGTCGACGTGCAGATCAAGCTGTAAGAATTTGGGAGACGTGAACATGCGTTCCGGATTGATTGTACAGAAAGTGGGCATGACGCGCCTGTTTACCGATGCCGGCCAGCACGTGCCGGTAACGGTGCTGAAACTTGACGGCTGTCAGGTTGTGGCCCAGCGCACCGAAGACAAGGATGGCTACACCGCCGTTCAGCTGGGTGCCGGTTTTGCCAAGGTCAAGCGCACCACCAAGGCCGCGCGCGGACATTTTGCGCGCGCAAAGGTTGAGCCTAAGCGCCGTCTGGCGGAGTTTCGCGTTTCGCCTGAAAATATGATTGATGTCGGCGCAAAGCTGGCCGCCAATCATTTCGTGGAAGGTCAGCATGTTGACGCCACCGGCGTTTCCATCGGTAAGGGCTTTGCCGGTGCCATGAAGCGGCATAATTTTGGCGGTCTTCGCGCCTCGCATGGTGTGTCGATCTCGCACCGTAGCCATGGTTCGACAGGGCAGTGCCAAGACCCAGGCAAGGTTTTTAAAGGCAAGAAAATGGCCGGTCACATGGGTGATGTGCGGGTGACTGCGCAAAACCTCACCGTGGTCAAAACTGATATTGAGCGCGGTCTTGTGATGGTCAAGGGCGCTGTACCTGGTGCAAAGGGCGGCTGGGTGTTGCTACGCGATGCGGTCAAGCGACCGCTGCCGGCCGATGTGCCTCTGCCTGCGGCTTTGTTTGAAGAGCCGCAAGCCGAAGAACCCGAAATCGTTGAAGAGGCAGAAGCCGAAGCGCATGTTGAGGCGCCCGTTGAGGCAGAAGCCGAACCTTCAGCCGAAGCCGAAAGCGATACCGAAGCACCTGCAGAGGAAACCGACACGCCGGACGGCGCAAAGGATGGTCAGTGATGAAGGCGGATTTAACAACGCTTGATGCTAAAGCAATCGGCTCGGTCGATTTGAACGAGGCTGTGTTCGGCATTGCCCCGCGCGCTGATATTTTGCAGCGCATGGTGACCTATCAGCTTGCAGCGCGTCAGGCCGGTACGCATAAGACCAAACCGCGCGGTGAGATCACCGGCACGACCAAGAAGTTTGGCCGCCAGAAAGGTGGCGGCGGGGCGCGTCACGGTAACCGCAAGTCAAATATTTTCGTCGGCGGTGGCAAGGCGCATGGACCCGTGCCGCGCAGTCATGCGATTGGCATGCCGAAGAAAGTGCGCGCATTGGCGCTGAAAATGGCACTGTCCAGCAAGACCGCGTCGGAGCAACTTGTTGTGTTGGAAGATGCCAAATCTAAAGACGGCAAAACCGCGGGCCTGCGCCAGCAGCTTGCCAAGCTGGGCATTGACAATGCGCTGATTATCGATGGGCCGGAGCTTGACGAAAACTTTGCCCGCGCCGCGCGCAACATTGCTTGTGTCGACGTTCTGCCGGCGCAAGGTATTAATGTGTATGACATTTTGCGGCGCGACAAGCTGGTGCTGACAAAGGCTGCGCTGTCGAGCCTTGAGGAGCGTTTCAAATGAGCACTGAGCAATATTACGACGTCATTCGCGCACCGGTTATTACCGAGAAGGCGACAATTGCATCGGAAAACAACCAAATCGTTTTCCGCGTTGCCATTGATGCCGATAAAAAAGTTATTAAGGAAGCGGTTGAGGCATTGTTCGATGTCAAGGTCAAGGCCGTGAATACTTTGCGCCGCAAGGGCAAGGCAAAGCGCTTTCGTGGTAT
>CAJWBV010000078.1 GCA_913020275.1 uncultured Rhodobiaceae bacterium | reverse complement strand
CGCCATGATGCCACGCTCAACAAAGCGGTCGTGATACGCCCATTGCCAGTGATATTCAAACTTGGCCTCGTCGCGCGGCTCATAATTCGCCGTATCCAGATAATCGACACCCGTCGCAAGACAGGCATCCATAATAGCAAGGTCTTGATACGGCAGTGCTAGATTGACAACAAGGTCTGGTTTGAACCGCGCAATCAAATCTACTGTTTTTTGCGTATCATCGGCATCAAGCTCCGCCGTTTCGATTTTCGCGCCGAAGCGCTTGGTCACGCTTTGAGCTATGTCATCGCATTTGGCTATACGGCGGCTTGCCAGCAAAACATCGCCAAAAACGTCCGGACACATCGCCATTTTATGAACCGCCACCGATCCGACGCCACCCGCCCCGATAACCAGAGTTTTCGTCATGCTAGGCTCCCTTTGGCCTCAATGCTCGAAATAGGTATAGCCATTAATGCTGTCTTTGAATGCGTCAATCATCTCGCGCCGATCACGCGGGGCGATGGCCCCTTCATGCACGGCGCGCTCGACAATCGCCTTGAACCCGTCAACCAACCGGCGCGGTTCATATTCAACATAGGTCAGCACTTCGGCAACCGTATCGCCTTCTTGCTCGTGCATCAGCTCGAACCGGCCATCGTCCTGCAACTCCACCGTCACCACATTGGTGTCGCCAAATAAATTATGCAAATCGCCGAGTGTTTCTTGATAGGCGCCGATAAAAAACACACCAAGATAATAATCACATGTCGCCTCGAGCTCATGCACGGGCAGGGTTTTCGATACACCGTCGCCAAGCACGAAGCGGTCAATCTTGCCGTCACTGTCGCAGGTAATATCGCTGATGACGGCTCGGCGCGTGGGTTTTTCGCGCAATCGGTGGAGCGGCGCAATCGGGTGCAACTGGTCAATGGCCCAAACATCCGGCAGGCTCTGGAACAGGGAGAAATTGCCGTGATAAATATCGGCGGCCTGCTGAACGGCCAGTTCCATCTCATCATTGCCGCCTTCGACACCTGCCAGCAGCGATTTGATGCGGTTCATGAGATATAGGTGCGCGCGCTCGGCCTTGGCCGTTTCGCGCAGGCTCACCTGCCCGCTTTTCAAAAGCGCACGCATTTCATTGCGATAGAAAACCAAATCATTCCAGCATTCATGTACGCGCTCTGCGCTCAGATAGCTTTCAATATTGAGCATGTTTTTGAGGATCATGTGGTCGTCAGGATGCGCCCAAACGGGCTCCGGACTGTCATAACGCGTCGCTTCCAGCACATTGAAAAGCAACATGGATGATTGCGCCACGCATGAGCGCCCGCTTTCGGTGATAATAACCGGATGCGGCATCTCGGCTTCGTCCATTGCATAGCGCACGGTTTCGACAATGTTCAGACAATATTCGGAAAGCGTGTAATTGGTGGAATTTTCCGCTGCACGGTGTTCGCCGGTATAATCAACCCCCAGACCGCCGCCCAGATCGAGAAATTCAAGCGGTGCCCCCTCGCGCGATATTTCAACGAAAAACCGGCAGGCTTCCTGCGCCGCCATGCGGATTTCGATAATATTCGGCACCTGACTGCCCAGATGACTGTGTTGCAATTTCAGGCAATCAAGATAATTGCGCGCGCGCAATGCATCGATCACATCCATAACTTGGGCAATGCTCATGCCGAAAGTCGAGCGATCGCCGCTGGAGGCCGCCCAATTGCCGCTCACTTCATGGGTAAGTTTGATGCGGATGCCCAGTTGCGGGCGCACGCCCAGCGCATCAGCCTCGCGTAAAACAAGCTCAACTTCACGCGGGCTTTCCAGCACGAGAAACACGTTAAAGCCGAGGCGTTGCGACATCAGCGCCAGACGCACAAATTCGGCATCTTTGACGCCATTGCAGATGAGTGCCGCGCGCGGCCCCAAATCCTGCGCCAGCGCAATCAGAAGTTCGGCTTTGGACCCAACCTCAAGGCCGAAATCATGCGACCTGCCATAGGCCACAATGCGGTCGATCACCTGTGCCTGCTGGTTGACCTTCACGGGAAACACACCCTGATAACGGTTTTTATAGCCCTGTTCTTCAATCGCCGAGGAGAACAGAGCATTGATCTGGTCAATGCGGTAAGAAATAAAATCGGCCACGCGCAGCAGCACCGGCGCAGTAATGCCGCGCTCGTTCAGACTGTCGATAATATGCATAAGGTCGGTGGGCACCGCATCGGGGCGGTCGGGGTGCACTAGACCGATATGGCCGTTTTCCAGAATGCGGATAAATCCGCCACCCCAGCGTGAAACACCATATAATGCATCCGCTTTTTCTATTTCGGGATAAGGCGGCAACGCCACGGTATTTTGTGCTTCAGACATTGAACACTCCGGTAATAAGTTCGTGATTAGACACTTTCAAAAATCCTGTAAAGTCATATATTGAGGCCATGGCGGACACACCATCCAGCGCTGAGCAATCACCCGAAGCTTCCAAAATAAAAGCGCTTACCCCTAAGCCCAATTATGTCTATCTCATTGCAACATGCGATCAAGGTGCCGCGCGCAGCTATGTCGGCTGGACAACCGATTTGGAAAAACGCCTTGCCGCGCATAATGCGGGCGCGGGCGCCAAATCAACCCGCGGGCGGCAATGGCGGCTGGTGCATAGCGAAGTTTTCAACACGCGCAGCGAAGCCATGGCCCGCGAATATGAACTGAAAAAAGACCGTAAAACCCGCCGCGCCCTGATGTTGGGCACGGGTCTTGATGGCATGCCCGATTGATATAGATAGAAAATCAGCGGTGCCTTGCACCGGACAAAACACAGACGCGCCCTTCCCACCCCGACAGCTGAGAGACGCCCATGGAATTTTCCCGCCTCATTGACGAATTTTTACATCATCAAACCGCCGCAGAAATCGAAACGCCGGACGGCTGGACCCAAGGGCGCACAGCCTATGGTGGACTGACCGGCGCGTTGATGCTGGCGGCAGTGCAAAGCGCGCATGACGACCTACCGCCCTTGCGAACCATTCAGATTAATTTCGTCGGCCCAGCATCGGGGCGCATTAAAGTTTCGACGAATATTTTGCGACGCGGAAAAAACACGGTCACGATTGAAGCCAGATTGACCGGCGATGATGCGCTCGCCGGGCGGGCAATTTTCACCTTTGGGGTTAATCGTGACATGCAGGTACAGGCGCATTATCCGCGCCGCGATGATATTCCCCAACCCGAGGAAATTCCTAACCTTGCCTGGGATGACCGCGTGCCCATATTCATGAAGCATTTCGAGGCACGCGCTATAAAATTATCCGTGCCCATGTCCGGCTCGGCAGAAGCCGATAATCTGATTTGGTTCCGCCACAAGGATGCAAATGCCCGCGACGGCATTGTGCCGCTCATCGCACTGGGCGATGCGCCACCACCCGCCGTGCTGGGCATGATGAAGACCGTGCGCGGCATCAGTTCAATGAACTGGAATATCAATATGCTGGTCGATGCTCCACAAACGCGTGATGGCTGGTGGTTGCTCAACACGTTTTCTCAACATGCCGGCAATGGCTATGCGTCACAAATCATGAATGTTTGGGATGCCGACGGCACCCGCATCATGGACGCAATGCAAATGATCGCGGTCTTTGAATAGGCCTATTAACGGCCTTTAGACAGCAGACGGGCACGCATGGGCGGGCATTGGCTTTAGCCCCAAACGCTGAAACAACTTTTCATCTTTCGACAATTCTGGATTGGCGGCAGTCAATAATGCCTCGCCAATGAAAATCGAATTGGCACCGGCCAGAAAACACAAAGCCTGCGTTTCATCCGACATCCACTCACGCCCCGCCGACAACCGGACAACGGATTTCGGCATCATAATGCGCGCCACTGCAATACAGCTTACAAAATCCAGCGGATCGACAGCCTCGGCCTCACCCAGCGGTGTGCCCGCAATCGGTATCAGCATGTTGATCGGCACCGATTGTGGCTGCGGGTTCAGATTGGCCAGCGTCACTAGCATGCTGGCATGGTCGCCGATTTGTTCGCCCATGCCCAAAATACCGCCCGCGCATACATTAATGCCCGCATCCTGCACATGGCGGATGGTTTCGATACGATCTTCAAAATTGCGCGTGGTGATAATCTCGCCGTAAAATTCTTCTGACGTATCGACATTGTGATTGTAATAATCAAGACCGGCTTCCTTGAGGCGTCCGGCCTGGTCAGGCGTCAGCATGCCCAATGTCATGCAGGTTTCCATCCCCATCTCGCGCACGCCCTTGATCATCTCGACAATTGCGTCAATGTCGCGATCTTTTGGCGAACGCCACGCGGCGCCCATGCAATATCTTGAGGCACCGCTGGCTTTGGCGCGGCGCGCACCCTCCAAAACCGTGTCGACATCCATCAGCTTGGTCGCCTTGATACCGGTTTCAAACTTAGCGCTCTGGCTGCAATAGCCGCAATCTTCAGGACACCCGCCGGTCTTGATGGACAAAAGCGTGCTTTTTTGCACCTCGTTGGGGTCAAACCATTGCCGATGCGTGTTCTGGGCTCGAAATATCAGCTCGTTGAACGGCAGCGCGAACAAAGCCTCGGCTTCTTCCCGCGTCCAGTTATGACGGGGCTCTTTGTCATCTGAAACAGCGGAGCCGGCAGACGCGTCGACGGAATGCTCTTGGGTGGCGGACATTTTCATTTCCTTTTAATTATATGGTTTTGTAAATCGCGTTCCCGGCGCCGGCGGGGTTTCCGGGGCACCGGCAAAACATTGTGCCTTTGACATCCAGTCCGTCGCAATTGGCCCGATCACGCGAATTTGGGTGTCGGCAATGTTTCGCACCTGCGTCACTACCTGACAAAACTCTGATGCGGAGCCTTCCACCACCTCTTCGGTCGACGGCTCTCCAAACTCCCAGATTTCACCTGAAGGTGCCGTCAAGCATACATAAGGCATCGGGCCTGCCGGCGTTTCACCGCGCGTGGTATAGGTCCAGCCAAAAGTATTTGTGCCCAGAACGGCAATGCTTTTTATGCGGTCAGCATCAACGCGTACCACTCCCAAATGGTCATACACTTCCTGCCCATGCGCCCATGTTTCCATCAGCCGCGCCGAGATGGAAGATCGCGCGCTCATACTCGGACCTGCCCATTTGAGGCGCATTCTCGGGTCAACTTGCTCAAACCGTGCCGCCATTTCGGTGTAAAATGCGCGCCATGTTTCCAGGAGCTCACGCCCTGCCAGACCGTCAATCCATTTGCGCTCAAAGATTTTGAGACTGCCGCCTTGCACATCATTCATCACATCGGCGACAAACTTCACGAAGTTTTCTTCGTCGACATAGGATTCATTGGCCGCCCAATTCCACATGTGAAGATGCTCAAGA
>CAJWBV010000077.1 GCA_913020275.1 uncultured Rhodobiaceae bacterium | reverse complement strand
GCGTTGGCAAACTCTTAGTGCAGGGTTTGTACAAGATGGAATATCGGGGCTACGACTCGGCCGGATTGGCTATTTTCGACGGACACACCACTCAGGTTATTCGGTCCGTTGGAAAGCTCTTCAATCTCGCAGATCGGCTCAGTGAATCGCCTCTCGAGGGCACGGTCGGTATCGGGCACACCCGCTGGGCGACGCACGGACGCCCCTCGGAAGAGAACGCCCATCCTCATACGGCGGGGCCGGTCACGGTCGTCCACAACGGGATCGTCGAGAATCATCTTGTTCTCCGCGCCGAATTGGAGGCGCGTGGGCACGTCTTTCTGAGTGAGACTGATACCGAGATCTTTAGTCACTTCATCCGCGAGAAACTTGATGATGGCGAGGATCTGGAGGCGGCTGTCCGCGCTGTGCTGGGCGCTATCGAGGGCAGTTACGCGATCGCCGTCTTGTCCACGGATGAGCCCGATAAACTCGTCGTCGCCAAGAACGCGAGTCCTCTGGTGGTGGGCTTGGGAGACGGTGAGGTCTTCGTCGCCAGCGATATTCCGGCGCTCTTGGACCACACGCGTGATGTTCTGTTCATGCACGAGGGTGAATTGGCGGTTTTGACCCGTGATGGGGTCACGGTGACGACCCTCGACGGCGAACGCGTCGATCGGGCGCCGAAGCGGATCACCTGGACGCCGTCCCAAGCCGAGAAGGGTGGCTTCAAACACTTCATGCTCAAGGAGATTCACGAGCAGCCCCGTGCCATGACCGACACCATGCGAGGTCGGGTATCCCTCGAGACGGGTGACGTCCACCTCGAGGACGTGAGCCTAGATGCCGCCGCCGTACAGGCCTTTGACCGGGTCTACATCTGTGCCTGCGGAACGGCCTGGCACGCGGGGTTGGTGGGGAAGAGATTCATCGAGCAGTACGCGCGCATTCCTGTCGAGGTGGACCTGGCCAGTGAGTTTCGCTACCGGGACCCTCTCGTCACTGAAAAGACGCTCTTCATCGCCGTCAGCCAATCAGGGGAAACAGCCGACACCTTGGCTGCTCTCCGGGAAGCGAAAGCGCGTGGTGCACATATCCTCAGCGTCTGTAACGTGATCGAGAGCAGCATCGCGCGCGATTCCGACGACATTGTCTACACCCACGCCGGCCCCGAGATCGGCGTCGCGAGCACCAAGGCCTTCGTCACCCAAATGCTGGCTCTCAATTTGGTGGCCCTCTTTCTCGCGCGGCGCCGTGGCGTGATGACGCCCGAAGCCGCCATTGCCGCCGGTGCCGATATTCTGGTAATCGGCCGCGCGATTACGCAAAATCCCGATCCGGGTCGGGCCGCACAAGCAATTGCCGACAGTCTCGGCATGGGTGAATGATTATGGCGCCACGCATCAAAATATGCGGGCTCACCCGCGCCGATGATATTCGCCTTGCCAATGAGTTGCGGGTTGATATGTGCGGCTTTGTGTTTTTCAAAGCCTCCCCCCGCCATTTGAGCGATGAGCAGGCGGCGGGTCTGGCCGGTCTGAGCGCGCCCTTTGTAGAGCGCGTCGCGCTTTTGGTTGACCCCGATGATGACGCGCTTGATCGCGCCGTCGGCGCGGTCAGTCCGCACCGTATTCAACTGCACGGGGATGAAAGCCCTGCGCGCGTGGCCGATATCAAACGGCGCACGCAACGCCCCATAATCAAGGCGCTTGGGGTTTCGTCAGCCAAGGACCTCGAAGCCACACAAGCCTATGAGGGCGTTGCCGACTGGTTTTTGTTTGATGCCAAGCCCACCGATGACGGTCTGCCCGGGGGCAATGGCGAAGCATTTGACTGGCAGGTGCTCGACGCCTTTGCAGGCGCGACGCCATGGCTCTTGGCAGGCGGCCTGACCCCCGATAATGTCGGCCAAGCCGTGTCCACAACACGTGCGCCGATGGTTGATGTGTCGTCGGGTGTCGAAGCGGCACCGGGCGAAAAGGACGCTGACCTTATGCGCGCCTTTGTCGACGCGGCAAAACAGGGCCATCAGGCCTGAACGGAGTAAATTATGGACGGACAAAACTCATACCGCGCCGGGCCCGATGAAAAGGGGCGTTTCGGTCATTATGGTGGCCGCTTTGTCGCCGAAACACTGATGCCGCTCATTCTGGATCTGGAGGCCGCTTATAAAGCGGCGCAAGCCGACCCCGCTTTTGAGGCTGAGCTGATTGATTTGCAAACGCATTATGTCGGCCGGCCCAGTCCGCTTTATTTCGCCGAGCGGCTGACCGAGCATTTTGGCGGTGCAAAGATTTATCTGAAGCGTGATGAGTTGAACCACACCGGATCGCACAAGATAAATAATTGTCTGGGACAAATTTTGCTGGCCCGGCGCATGGGCAAAACCCGCATCATTGCCGAAACCGGTGCCGGACAGCACGGTGTTGCCGTGGCGACGGCGGCGGCGCGCTTCGGCCTGCCCTGCACGGTTTTCATGGGCGCCACGGATATGGAACGCCAAAAACCAAATGTGTTTCGCATGAAATTGCTGGGTGCCGATATACGCCCTGTCACCTCCGGCTCGGGCACGCTGAAAGATGCCATGAACGAAGCGTTGCGCGATTGGGTGACAAATGTCGAAAACACTTTCTACATTATCGGCACAGTCGCCGGCCCCCACCCCTATCCGGCCATGGTGCGCGATTTCCAGTCCATCATCGGCAAGGAAGTACGCGAACAAATGCTCGACCGCGAAGGCCGCTTGCCCGACAGTTTGGTGGCATGCATTGGCGGTGGCTCAAATGCGATGGGTCTTTTTCACCCGTTTCTCGACGACAGCGACATCCGCATTATCGGCGTTGAAGCCGGCGGGTTGGGACTTGAAACGCCCGACCATGCAGCCTCGCTCGCAGGCGGCTTGCCGGGCGTGTTGCATGGCAACCGCACGTATCTTTTGCAGGATGATGACGGTCAGATTATCGAGGGGCATTCGATTTCGGCCGGGCTCGATTATCCGGGCATTGGCCCCGAACATGCGTTTTTGCGCGATGCGGGGCGCGTGGAATATGTGTCGGCCACCGATGCCGAGGCACTGGAGGCGTTTCAGCTCATCACGCGGCTTGAGGGCATTATTCCGGCGCTGGAACCCTCGCATGCGCTGGCCCATGTCGGCAAAATCGCGCCCGATCTGCCGCGCGATCACTTGATGGTCATGAATATGTGCGGTCGCGGCGACAAGGATGTGTTTGCCGTTGCCGAGCATCTCAAGGTTGACCTTTAGGAGCCCATATGTCTGCACGCCAAACCCGCCTTGACCGGAAATTCGCCGCTTTGCAAAGCGAAGGCCGCAAAGCCTTTATTGCGTTTGTTACCGCCGGCGACCCCGACCCGGAAACTTCCTTTGCGATTTTATCCGGCCTGCCGGCGGCAGGTGCCGACATTATCGAACTGGGCATGCCCTTCACCGACCCGATGGCGGACGGGCCGTCGATTCAGGCCGCCTCGCAACGCGCCCTAAAAGCCGGACAGACGCTTGAAAAGACGCTTGCCATGGTTGCCCGCTTTCGCGCTGAAGACGACACCACACCGGTGGTGCTGATGGGATATTACAATCCGGTTTTCATTTATGGCGTCGACCGTTTTATCAAGGATGCTGTGGCGGCCGGTGTGGACGGGCTGATTATTGTCGATCTGCCGGCGGAGGAAGACAGTGAATTATGCCTGCCAGCCATGGAAGGCGGGCTGAATTTCATTCGCCTGGTGTCCCCGACAACCGATGATGCGCGCCTGCCGAATGTTTTGGAAAATACGTCCGGTTTCGTCTATTACGTCTCGATCACCGGCATCACCGGCTCGGCAGCTCCCGATGTTTCCAAAGTTTCAGACAATGTTGCGCGCATTAAAGGGCGCACAAACTTGCCGGTGGCCGTAGGTTTCGGTATTCGCACGCCCGAACAGGCTAATGCGATTGCCTCTGTTGCCGATGGCGCGGTGGTCGGCTCGGCACTTGTTGATGTAATCGGCGAAACCGCCAAAAACGGCGACAAACCTGCCACAGATTGCGTCGCGCGCGTGCTGACCCTTGCCAGCGACCTTGCCGAGGGTGTACATAAAGAAATCCAGAAGTGACACATGGTGTTGACACAAGAGGGGCACAATGAACTGGCTTAAGAATTTTGTTCGTCCGCGGTTTCCGAGCGTGTTCAGAGATCACGACGATACGCCTGATAATTTGTGGCAAAGCTGCAAGCAATGCGGGGAAATGATTTTCCACCGCGACCTTGCGCTGTTGCAACAGGTTTGCCCGGGCTGTGACCACCATATGCGCGTGGGCGCGCGTGAGCGTTTCGCCCAAATTTTCGACGATGGCGTGTTCGAAAAAATCGACGTGCCGGACGTACCGCACGACCCGCTGAAATTCAAAGATCAGAAACGCTATACCGATCGTTTGCGCGACGCGCGCAACAAAACCGGCGACCGCGATGCCGTGCAGGTTGCACTGGGCACTATTCAGGGCCGCAAAAGCGTCATCGCCGTGCAGGATTTCCAATTCATGGGCGGCTCACTCGGCATGGCCGCCGGTGAAGCTGTTGTAACCGCGGGCCAAACCGCGCTGGAAAACAACGCACCACTTATCATGGTTGCCGCTGCCGGCGGCGCACGCATGCAGGAAGGCATTCTGTCGCTGATGCAAATGCCACGTACCACTGTCATCGTCCAGCAATTACGCGAGCGCGGGCTGCCTTACATTGTAGTGCTGACCGACCCGACAACGGGCGGCGTGACCGCCTCTTACGGTATGCTGGGCGATATTCAGATTGCCGAGCCCGGCGCGCTGATCGGTTTTGCGGGCCCGCGTGTCATTCAGGACACAATCAAGGAAAAACTGCCGGAAGGATTTCAGCGCGCGGAGTATTTGCTGGAGCATGGCATGATCGATATGGTCGTTCACCGCCACAAGCTGCCCGAAACCCTGGGCCGCGTTCTGGGGCTGTTGATGGGCCGTCCCGCGCCTGAAACACAACCCGCCTGACCCGCATCCATGGGCCCAGCCAGCCGTAAAGCCAGCCGCACGTCCAACCATAAGACCAGCGACACGCTGCTTGCCCGCCTGCTTGATCTGCACCCGAAAAAAATTGACCTGTCATTGGGCCGCATGCACCGCCTGTTGGCAAACTTGGGGCACCCCGAAAAACACTTGCCCCCCGTAGTGCACATTGCCGGCACCAATGGCAAGGGCTCGACGCTGGCTTTTTTGCGCGCCTTTTTGCAGGCCGGCGGATACCGTGTGAACAGCTATACCTCGCCACATCTGGAATATTTCCATGAACGTATCAATCTGGGCGGTGCACCGATTGACGAGGAGTATTTGAGCGAGCTTCTCGAGCGCTGCGAGGCCGCAAACGCGCAGGCACCGATCACTTTTTTCGAGATTACGAC
>CAJWBV010000076.1 GCA_913020275.1 uncultured Rhodobiaceae bacterium | reverse complement strand
TTTCGAGCGTGTCCAAAATCGCGTCATAGTTTTCGGCAGGCGTGGCTTTGCGTGTGCGCCATATAATCTCGCCGGTATCATCCAGTATGACGGCCTCGGTTTTCGTGCCGCCCAGATCTATTCCGCAACGCATGTTTCGCTCTTTCCAACGGGAAGAATTAACTTTGCCGTAGCGCTTCACAATGCGCAATGACTAAGGCACGATATGTCAAAGTCGATCTTTTTTCTCCGACAACCCCATATAAAGTCGAGACGATGAACGAAAACGCAAAAATCAAATCCGAAACCCTGAAAGCGCCTATGCAAGCGGTGGTGCACCAACTCAATGTAGCAGTCGGCGATGTCGTCGCTGCCAATGCCGAACTGGTGGTGTTGGAGGCAATGAAAATGCACCACGGGTTGGCGACAGTGTCCGGCGGTCGCGTG
The DNA here is from genome assembly GCA_913020275.1 of uncultured Rhodobiaceae bacterium. GTDB lineage: Bacteria > Pseudomonadota > Alphaproteobacteria > RS24 > RS24 > UBA7378. The sequence goes on along the minus strand of CAJWBV010000076.1, from coordinate 4,977 downwards.
GTCGAGGTCGGCGTGGCGCTGGGCGATGTTGTCGATGCGGGTCAGATATTGGTGCGCCTTAATTCAGAGAACCATGCCGATGAATCTCAAGCCGACGATGAACTAATTGATCTTGATCATATTCGCGCCGATCTGAGTGAACTAGAAGCGCGCCTTGCCCGCACACTAGACGCCGCGCGCCCGGAAAAAATGGGCAAGAGGCACGAAAAGGGGTTTCGCTCAGCGCGCGAGAATGTTGATGATTTATGTGATCCCGACAGTTTTATCGAATACGGCCAATTGGTGGTTGCTGCCCAGCGTCAGCGGCGCGAACTTGACGACCTGATCGACAACACTCCAGCCGACGGTCTGGTTGCCGGTTTCGGCGCAATCAATGGTGATGAGTTTTCTGAAGATCAAGCGCGCGCTGCGGTTTTGGCTTATGACTATACGGTGCTGGCTGGCACGCAAGGCGCGTTCAACCATAAAAAAACCGACCGTGTTTTGGAATTGGCGCAAGACTGGCAGACGCCGATTGTGTTTTTCACCGAAGGCGGAGGCGGGCGCCCGGGTGACACAGATTTTGCCAAAGTGCAGGGTGCGACGCTGGATGTCATGACCTTTGCCACATTTGCCAAAGCCAGCGGTGTGGCGCCGCGCATTGCAGTCAATAATGGTTATTGCTTTGCCGGCAATGCGGTGCTGTTTGGGTGCGCCGATGTCACCATTGCGACCAAATCAAGCTATATCGGCATGGGTGGGCCGGCGATGATCGAGGGCGGCGGGCTCGGCGCGGTGGCCCCGACCGAGGTCGGGCCGTCCGACATACAATTTTCCAATGGTGTTATCGATCTGCTGGCCGATGATGAAGCCGACGCCGTGGCGACGACAAAAAAACTGCTCGGATTTTTTCAAGGTCGCGTGAGCGCCCATGAATGTGCCGATCAGCGCCTGTTGCGCCATGTCATTCCCGAAGACCGCAAACGCGCCTATAATATGCGCGAGGCTATCGGCCTGATTGCCGATACGGGCAGTGTGCTGGAAATGCGTGCGGGCTATGGAGCCGGTATGATTACAGCTTTCATCCGCGTCGAAGGCCGGCCTTTTGGTCTGATTGCAAATAACCCGGCGCATCTTGGCGGTGCCATTGATGCTGAGGCGGCTGAAAAAGCAGGCCGTTTTTTGCAATTATGCGACGCCTTCAATGTACCCGTTGTGTCGTTGTGCGACACGCCCGGTTTCATGGTCGGACCGGAGGACGAGAAAAATGCCACTGTGCGCCGCGCTTCTTCAATGTTGGTCACCGGTGCCAGCCTGTCTGTGCCGGTGTTTATGATTTGCCTACGCAAGGGCTATGGTCTGGGTGCGCAGGCCATGGCGATGGGCAGTTTTCATGTGCCGCAATTTTGCATTGCTTGGCCAACCGGTGAATTTGGTCCCATGGGGCTGGAGGGTGCCGTGCGGCTTGGATACAGCAAGGAGCTTGAGCAGGCGGGCCCAGAAGGTAGCGAAAAGCGCGAGGCTTTGTTCAACAAGCTCCTATCGGCAATGTATGAAAGCGGCAAGGCTCTCAACGTCGCCATGTATCATGAAATTGATGCGGTGATTGACCCGCGCGACACGCGCAAATGGATTATGAACGGCATCCGCACCATGCCGCCCGGTAAAAAAGGTGGCAAGGGCAAACGACCCTTCATTGATACATGGTAAAGGCTGTTAGCTGCATGCCACGCTGCCATCGGAAATGTGTGCATCAATCTCTTCGCTGCTATATCCAAGCTTTTCTAGAATGCTTCTGCTGTGTTCGCCCAATGCAGGTGACGGAGTGGCCTGCGAAGGGTTTTCGCCTTCAAACCTGGCTGGTGGCCGAGGTACTGTCAGAGCGCCATGCAGTGGTGTCTCGTAGGTCTCTAGTGCTTCAATTGCTTCGATTTGAGCATGCGCCTTGAGGTCATCACGCGCAATGCAGGGCGCACATGGTATATCAGCCGCCGTTAAAAGGCTCATTGCCTCGGCTATGGTGTACTCCTTGCGGGGGTTCTTTAAAACTTCCATCACCTGATCCATATGCATCAGCCGCCCGCCCATGGAATTGAAACGCGGATCTTCAAGAAGTTCGGGATAACCCAGCATTTCCAAGAGAGCCTTAAAATGATGGTCCCTGAGCGGTGCCAAAGCGATTGAACCATCGCTCACATCGAGCGTCTGGTAGTAATCAGAAATGGGCGACATATCGACAATGCCATCCCTGTCTTCAATAGTTTTGTCCATCATGCCATCTGGCCACATAAAGGCCAGATTTGCCTGCAACATGGAAATGTCAATATGTTGCCCCTTGCCGGTAGAGGCGCGCGCCAGCAATGCTGCGGTGGTGGCTTGTGCGACTGTGTAGGCCGTAATTTTGTCGCACACCAGCATGTTGATATGTTGCATTTCGTTGTCGGATCCCTGCAGGGCAGTAATTCCTGTTAAGCCCTGAATAACCATGTCATATGCCGGGTAATCGGACATCGGCCCGGTGGTACCAAATCCTGATACACCTAAGTATATCAGACGCTCATTGGAGGCGCGTAACGTTTCCGAGCCCAGGCCCAATTTGTCCATTACTCCGGGGCGATAATTATGCAGCAACACATCGGAATCTGCGGCAAGGCGTTTCACAGCGTCGCGACCGATCTGCGTTTTCAAATCAATCGCCAGCGACCGCTTGCCCCTATTGCAATTGTGAAAAAAGGCAGATAGGCCATTCTTCTGCGTACCGATTAGACGCCCCGGATCGCCCATTATTGGCGGCTCGACCTTAATGACCTCCGCACCTTGCGCGCTCAGCATCATGGCTGCCACCGCGCAAGTGATCATGGTTGAGAATTCTAAGATTTTAACGCCAGCAAGCGGCTGTTGCGCGCTAGGTTGTGTCGATGTAGTCATGGTTTCTCCCCCAGCCAAAATGCTATAACCCCATTTGACGGACTGTCAAATCACGCATGATTTCCTGCGAGCCGCCGCCAATGGCCTGAACCTTGACCTCGCGATAGATGCGTTCCACCGCATTGCCGCGCAGATAACCGGCACCGCCGAAAATCTGCATGGCTTCGCTGGCAATGGTTTCCAGATTGGTCGAACAGAAAAACTTGATGCGGCTGATTTCTGTCACCGGCATTTCACCGGCATTCATCAATTCGGCCACCTGATTGAGATAGGCGTCCATCGCGTCAATGCGCGCGGACATATCGGCCAGTTTGTGGCGGATTACCTGATGCTTGATCAGCGGTTGACCGAATGTATTGCGCTCTTGGGCGTACGCCACGCACTCGTCAAACAGGCGTATCGACATGCCCAGCATCTGCGCGCCCATCATGTAACGCTCATAATTGAAATTATTCATAATGGCGTAAAAGCCCTTATGCTCTTCGCCCATTAGATGGTCGGCAGGAATGCGGCAATCTTCAAAGTAAAGCGTTGCCGTGTCGGATGCCCACCAACCCATTTTGCGTTCGATCGGCGTCCGGGAAAAACCGGGTGCATCGGCATCGACAAAAAAGAGAGAAATGCCGCCCATACCTTCACCACCTGTGCGGGCGCCAATGACAAAATAGGATGCTTGCATGCCACCGGTAATGAACATTTTCTGGCCGTTCAGCACCCATTCATTTCCATCACGGTGGGCCACTGTTTTCATGTTTGCGACATCTGATCCACCGCCCGGTTCGGTGATGCCCAAAGCGCCACCTTTGCGACCTGACAGCAATTCAGGCAGGGCGCGCTGTTTGATAGCATCGTTCGCCAAATCCGTAAGTGGCTTGAGCATGATTGAGCGCGAACTGACACTCGCCATCACCCCGCCGGCCGAGGAGCGGCCCATTTCGACAGCGGCGGCTTTACGCATGTGCTGGTCGTCAAAACCAAGCCCGCCAAATTCCTCCGGAATATCAAACCCGAAAACGCCAAGCGCGCAAATCTTTTCATTAATCTCGTGCGGGTAGCTGCCGGCTTCGTCCCAGTCGTCGACATGCGGCCAAATTTCGGTTTCCATGAAACGGGCAATGCTGTCGTGAAAGGCGCGGCGTTCTTCTGTTTCAAAGGGGTTTCGCATCATCAACTCCGTCTCGCTTTCTGGTTTCCAGATAAGGCGCGATGAGGGTGCCAAAGCGATTAATCGCTTGCTCAATTTGCGCCGGGTCGGGGGTAAAGGGTTGTTGCAAAATCAACCCGCGCATAAAGGTGCGGGCAATCATCCAGATTTGGCGCACATCGTCATCATCGCCATTGGGCGAGGCATAGAAGCCGACCACCGCCTCATCCAGCTTGGTGTTCCAATCGGTTAGCCGTGCGCTGACCCGGGCGCTCAATTTTTTGTCCGTGCGGGTGGCCATCAGCACTTCCGAAAGGGCGCGGCCGCGCGCCGTGCCGGTAATATTTCGAGCCAGCCAGCGCAAATCGGCAACAATATCCGTTTGGCTTAATTTTTTTGACGGCAATGACGGGCGCAGCAATTTTTCCAGCAGGCTGTCAATGGTGGCGATAACGAGTTCTTCCTTGCTTGGGAAATGATGCGTCAACGCACCGCGCGAAACCTTGGCTTGGTCTTGAATGCGCGCGATGGAGGTGTCGGCATAGCCAAATTTGTCGAGGCAGAAAATGGTCGCCTCTATCAAATTATGGCGGGCTTCCAGCGATTGGCGCTGTCGCACCCCGCCCGCACCTGCCGGTTTGAGATTGTTTTGGTTTGTCGCAGCTTTTTGCAAATGCGCCGATGCCGACATTGCCGCCTCCCTATAAGGCCCAGATTAACCGGATATTTTTCACTTTACAAGCAGAACAATCGTTCTGTATTATCGTTTCGGCATGGAGGGGGAAATGGCAAAAACAATTCGCATTGGCGGTGCCAGCGGCTATTGGGGCGAGTCGATGATGGCTACCCCGCAGCTGCTCAAAGCCGGCAATGTCGATTATCTGGTGTATGATTTTCTGGCCGAAATCACCATGTCGATTATGGCG
>CAJWBV010000075.1 GCA_913020275.1 uncultured Rhodobiaceae bacterium | reverse complement strand
TGCAATATGGCTTGGGCTGCGAGTGGCTTATGTTTTCGCGTACTTAATGCATATTGACTATATCCGCACCCTAATATGGTTTGGTTCAGTCTTCTGCCTAATAATGATGGGGCTCGCACTGATTTAACGCACTGCGTTACCAGTCAAATTCATCCATCCACGAACTGAAAAATTCGGCTTCGTCGTAAAACCATTCGACGTCGAACTGGTCTTGCGCGATTTTTTTCTTCGGCTTTTCAAACGGTACCACATTGGGGGCCAGATGCCCGTCGATGATTTCCGGCTTGGATTTTTTATTGGTCATTGACAAAACCTCCGCGCGCTTTAGTAAAGCCAAATCCGGCATTGGCAAACATTCCAAACTCGATAAGTGGTAACACTAATGTTTGCCAGCGAACAGGCAACCGTAATGTACACACTGAGACAATTAATCATTCCCTGCAGTCTTGCCGGACTGATTGGCTATCAATCGCTGACCGTGTTGCCGATCATTCTCGGTGCGCTTGTTGATTATCGCGGCTTCACACTGGCAAATGTCGGCTATGTGGGCTCTGTCGAAATTCTGGGCATGGCGCTGGCGGTTGCCGTTGCCACCGGACTTATCAATCGCGTGCGGCGCAACCGGCTGGCTTTCGGCGCGGCGATCGCGCTCGGTCTGACGCAAATATCCTCCGCCTTTACATTGGACCCTAGCCTGTTTTTTGCCGAACGTTTCCTGGCCGGCCTCAGTGCCGGTTGCATGGCCGGCGTGCTGGCCTCGACAATTGCCCTGGCGCGCGAACCGGAAAGGCTGACAGCCTTTATTTATCTTATCGACGCGTTGCTGGCCTCAGCGTTCTATCTGGGTTTGCCTCTGGTCATTGCCCGGTTTGAGTTGGCCGGGGCCTATGCCCTTCTGGGCGGCGTTACAATATTAATCTCACCCGTATTCCTTATGCTTCCGGCCCATGGGCCAGCCGCCGCCGTAGCGAGCGCGGGTTTTCGTAAAGACGCCCTGCGGGTTATTGCTTTTGCCGTTATTTTAAGCGCAGCAACGGCGGCGCTTTGGACATTTACCGAACGCATGGCTTTGCAAGTGGGCCTCACCGTCCCGCAAGTAGGGCAAGTGTTTGCGGGCGGTCTGCTGGTCGGCATAATGGGGGCTTCGCTAGCGGCGTGGTTGGGCGACCGTTTCGGCAGCGCGCGCCCGATTATGCTGGCCTGGACAATGGTGTTGGTGCTCGCTTTCGCCGTGCCCTATCTGCCCACACCTGCCGCCTTTATTCTCGGCTTCTGCCTGTTGCGGTTTTTCATGAATATTAACGACCCGTTTATTGTCGGTGTTGTCGCGCGCCTTGATGTTGAAGGCCGCTTGACCACCATATTTGCCGCATCGGGATTGTTTGGCGCCGCGATTGGCCCGTTTCTCGCCAGCACCATTTCGGGGGATGGCGACTTCACGCGGCTTGGCTGGGCATTTCTGCTTATGGGTTCCTTTGCCTTCATACTGTTTGCGCAATTCCTCAAACGTCCGGAAATCACGCGCACCGGAACTCAGGTCACGCCATCGGGCTAAATATCGCGAACCGCGGCCTAGACAGCTTTCAGGGCTTGGCCGAGATCGGCCAGAATATCGTCAATATGTTCAATGCCAATCGACAGCCGCACATAGCCCGGCGTTACACCCGAAGCAAGCTGGTCTTCGGCACTCAACTGGCTGTGTGTTGTGCTGGCCGGATGAATGGCGAGCGAGCGCGCATCCCCAATATTCGCCACATGGTAAAGCATTTGCAACGCATCGATAAACCGCTGTCCGGCCTCAGCGCCGCCGGCCAGTTCAAACCCAAGCAAAGCACCGTAACCGCCGTTAAGCACGGCCTCGGCGCGCGCTTTCATCGGCGCGTCCATCAATGAGGGATAAATAACCTTTGAAACGCCGGACTGACCGGAAAGCCACTCGGCAACTTTCTGGGCATTTTCGCAATGCGCGCGCATCCGCAAGGGTACGGTTTCCATGCCTTGCAAAAACATAAAGGCATTGAACGGACTCATGGCACCGCCCAAATCGCGCAAAAGCGTGGTGCGCGCTTTAAGTATATAGGCAATGGGCCCCAGCGGTTTGGCCGCTTCGCTCCAAACAGCCCCGTGATAGGAAGGGTCCGGCGTGTTGAGCGCAGGCTGACGGTCGCCGGCGGCTTCCCAGTCAAAATTTCCGCCATCCACAATCAACCCGCCAATAGAGGTGCCGTGACCGCCCAGATATTTGGTTGAACTGTAAACGACAATCGCCGCGCCATGTTCAAGGGGGCGACAAATGACCGGTGCTGCGGTGTTGTCCATAATCAGCGGTATGCCATGTTCGCGGCCAATGGCGGCAACTTCGGCGATTGGAAATACCTGCAATTTCGGATTGGGCAGGGTTTCGGCATAAAATGCGCGGGTGCGTTCGTCAATGGCATCGGCGAAACTTTGCGGATTGTCGGGATCAACAAACCGAACCTCAATGCCCATGTCTTTCATGGTGTTGGCGAACAGGTTCCATGTGCCGCCATAAAGGTCTGTCGATGATACGATATTGTCGCCGGCGCGGGCAATATTCTGCAACGCATAGGCTGAGGCCGTTTGTCCGGACGCTACGGCCAGTGCCGCCGCACCGCCTTCAAGCGCAGCGATACGTTGCTCCAGCACATCCGTCGTCGGGTTTTGCAGGCGCGTGTAAATATTACCAAGCTCGGCCAGCGCAAACAGGCTTGCGGCATGGTCGGTGCTGTTGAACTGATAGCTGGTGGTCTGATGAATCGGGACAGCAACCGAGCCGGTTGTCGGGTCACTCCGCCAACCTGCATGTAATACGATGGTTTCCGGATTTTTACTGTCTGACATCACTTATCCTTCCCGCATGACTAGAGGTTGTAAAACTACCAGCCCCCACGCCTGTGTAAACACAAAACTCGCGCCCTTCCGCCACTTTCCGTAGGTCGGTTTTAGACATGCTTTAGCTCAGAAGAAAAATGGTGCGGTCGAGAAGACTCGAACTTCCACGGGTTTTACCCCACAGCGACCTCAACGCTGCGCGTCTACCAATTCCGCCACGACCGCACTGGGCTCATGGGATAGCAAATATCCGATAGCTAAACAAGCGACTAAAAAACTCGTCGAACGTGCCATAAACCTGCACGTTTAGATGCCGTCACCGTCGATATGGATGCCGCATTCGTCCCTGTCGGAACCCGCCCAGCGGCCTGAACGGTAGTCGCCGCCCTCTTCCACACGCGCGGTGCACGGCATACAGCCGATAGACAGATAACCGTCTTTGACGAGCGGGTGGCGCGGCAGATTATGCGTCTCAATATAGGTCTTCAAATCATCCAGCTGCCAATTGGCAAGCGGGTTGACCTTGAAACGACCGTCGCTGTCCTGCTCGATAATGTCCATTTCCTGACGCGCGCCCGTTTGAAAGCGTTTACGTCCGGTAATCAGCGCGTCAAACCCCCCAATGGCACGCGCCTGCGGCAACACTTTGCGAATATGACAGCACCCGTCCGTATCGCGCTGCCACAGATTGCCTTTGGGGTCGCTTTTTTTCAAATCATCGGGATGCGGGCCAATGGCGCGTATATCCGTCAGCCCCAACAGGGCTTGCAGCCTGTCACGATAGCGCAAGGTTTCGCCGAACAATTTGCCGGTGTTCAGAAAGATGACCGGTGTTGTCGGATCGATTGAGGCAATCATGTGCAACAAAATCACGGACTCGGCACCGAATGAAGAAACAATGCCGATACGACCGGCAAAGCGGTCTTCGATTGCGTCGCGCAAAATATCTTGCGCCGACAATTCGGCATAAGAAGCGTTCAGTTCGGACAAAAAACCGACGGAAGCCGGTGTGCGGATAATGGCAGATTTCATGACAACCACCTTTCGGCTTCGATGAGCTGGTTTGTGCGCTCAATCAGTTCAGAAAAATCTGCGCCTTCCGGACGCCACCGCTCTCGCCGGTCGGACAATACGTTTAGCCGCTCGGCCCAGACCGCCGGATATTGTTCTTCCAATTTCGCTTTCAGGCCGCGCGCCAGCCCCGGCGATTTGCCGCCGGTGGACACCGTCAACAGCAGGTCGCCGCGCCGCACCAATGCAGGCACATGGAAGTCGCATAGCGGCTTCACGTCTTCGACATTCACAAGCGTTTTGCCCGCGCGCGCCTGCGCCGTCAGCGTTTCTTGCAGGCCGGCATCAATATTCGCCATATAGACGACATGACACGCCGCCAGATCCTCGGCATCGGGCCAGTTTTCCACCAGCCGGTCGCCGGCCAGTTCACGCATGGGCGCTTCAGCATTTTCGGCAAAAACGCGCACAAAGCTGGCACCGGCAGCATCAACCATTTGCAGGCGGCGGCAGGCTTGCGGGCCACTGCCGACAATGGCAATTGTCAATTCGGTTGTATCCAGAATGATTGGCAGCATGTGGATCTCCATTCCTTTCTATATGGATGATATTCACCTATTTATCAATATATTTCGGTAAATAAATAATATTACATGTTTTTTATGTTTTATTTGGCCACCCCCCAGATGATAAAAAGCTGGTTATGGTTCAAAAGCCCGAAAGCACAGAAAAACCTGAGTTTTTATTCGCGGACAAGCCGGTTGACTACACTGAAGCACTGGCTTTTATGGAGGCTCGGGTCGACGATATTATCGCCTATCGCGCGTGCGAATGCGTGTGGTTTTTGGAACATCCCCCCATTTATACCGCCGGCAAAAGAGCCGACAGCGCAAATTTGCTCGCGCCGGACAGGTTTCCCGTCCATTTGGCGGGACGCGGCGGCGACTACACCTATCACGGGCCCGGCCAGCGCGTCGTTTACCTGATGCTCGATTTGCGCCGGCGCGGGCGCGATTTGCGGAAATTCGTACGGCAGGTCGAAGGCTGGATTCTGGCCGCACTCGCAGAATTCAACGTGCAGGGCTGCATCCATGACGACCAAATCGGCGTCTGGGTTCCGCGCCCCGAACTGGGGGAACAACGTGAGGACAAGATTGCTGCCATCGGCCTGCGCATGCGTCGCTGGGTGAGTTTTCACGGGTTGGCATTGAATGTGGAGCCGGATCTTGACCATTTTTCCGGCATTGTGCCCTGCGGCATTGCCGACAGGGGTGTAACAAGTCTGGTTGATCTTGGGCTTCCCGTAGGTCTGGAAGAGGCTGATCAGGCCCTACTCAGGAATTTTGACACTATTTTTGGTTCCATTTCCGAGACGATTACTCAAATTCCAGAATAATATCGTCCACCGCGAGCTTGTCGCCTTTCGCTACCAGAACTTTGGTGACGGTCGCGTCTTTTTCAGCCCGCAAGATGTTTTCCATTTTCATTGCTTCAACCACGGCCAGCGATTCACCCGCTTTTACAGCTTGCCCTTCTTCAACATTT
>CAJWBV010000074.1 GCA_913020275.1 uncultured Rhodobiaceae bacterium | reverse complement strand
GTCCATGAAGCGCTCGGCGCAGTCGCCGCCCTGAAGCAGGAAAGCGCGGCCTTCGCATACTTCGGCAAGGTGAGCTTTCAGGCTTCGTGCTTCGCCAGCAAAAACAAGCGGCGGGAATCCGGCAAGGCGTTCTTCCACAGATTGCAGGGCTTCCGCATCTTCATATGCAGGCACCTGCTTGATCGGAAAATTCCGCCAGCTGTTCAAAGTCCATTTTTCGTTCATCGTAACCATCCGGTTCATCTTTAGCCTGATATACTGGGTTTATCTCGAAATTTAAAGGGGGTAGCCCGTCTTTCTGTTGTGATAACAGGCTAATCCCAAACTTCGAAAAAGCCTTTGTGCCCAAATGCCGCAATGCTTGTTCGTGGCCGCGGCTCGCGCTACATAACAATTATGACGTCAAAAACCCATACACTCAAAATCGCGCTGGCGCAGTTGAACCCAATTGTGGGTGACTTGTCGGGCAATGCCGGGCTTCTCAAGCAGGCGCGCGCCGAAGCTGCGGCTTCGGGGGCAGATATTGTTGTTGCCAGTGAGTTGTTTTTGACCGGCTATCCTCCGGAAGATCTTGTGCTCAAGCGTTCTTTTCTGACGCGCGCGCGCAGAATGGTTGATGATCTGGTTGCCCTGACCGCCGATGGCGGTCCGGCGTTGATTTTTGGCGCGCCCATGATTGATGGCGGGCAGTTGCACAATAGCGTGGTCGCCGCCGATGGCGGGCAAATGGCGGTGCGCCACAAGCATCATTTGCCGAATTATGCGGTGTTCGACGAAAAACGCCTGTTTCATGCCGGGCCCTTGCCGGCGCCCGTTGAAATGCGCGGGGTACGTATAGGGGTGCCGATTTGTGAGGATATCTGGTTTGGCGATGTTTGCGCGCATTTGAAGGCAGAAGGCGCAGAGCTTCTGGTGTCGCCCAACGGGTCGCCATTTGAGCGCGGCAAACATGAAAAACGATGTGCACATGCGCGCGCGCGCGCGGGCGAAACGGGCCTGCCGCTGGTTTATGTCAATCAGTTTGGCGGGCAGGATGAGCTGGTGTTTGACGGCGGCAGTTTCGTCATGGCGGGCGATGGCACGATTGCGGTGCAGGGCGCCGTCTGGTCGTCTGATGTCATTGTAACAGACTGGTGCGCCGGCGAAGGGGCTTGGGTCTGCACGCCGCAGGCGGCTGCCTCCGTGCCCGATGATTTGGCCCAGATTTATCAGGCGGCGATGCTGGGCTTGCGCGACTATGTAAACAAAAACGGTTTCCCGGGTGTTTTGTTGGGGCTGTCGGGTGGCATTGACAGTGCCATTTGCGCGGCCATGGCGGTTGATGCGCTGGGCGCAGACCATGTTCATGCCGTCATGCTGCCATCGCGCTACACCAGCCAGTCGAGCCTTGACGATGCCGCGGCCTGCGCCGGTGCGCTTGGTATTCGCCTCGACACCGTGCCGATTGCGCCGCCGGTTGAGGCTGTAGAAACCGTTCTGTCGGATATGTTTGTCGGCACCAATGCGGATATTACGGAAGAAAATATCCAATCGCGCTTGCGCGGCACGCTTTTAATGGCGGTTTCAAACAAATTTGGCAGCATGGTTGTCACCACCGGAAATAAGTCGGAGGTGTCGGTGGGCTATGCGACGCTTTATGGCGACATGAATGGCGGCTACAACCCCATTAAGGATATTTACAAAACGGAAGTTTTCAAACTGGCGCGCTGGCGCAACGGACATGTTCCCGAAACCGGCATGGGGCCGGCGGGGGTGGTGATACCTGAGACCATTATTGAAAAGCCGCCCAGCGCCGAGTTGCGCCCCGACCAGAAAGACGAAGACAGCCTGCCGCCTTATGACGCGCTGGATGATATTTTGTTCTGTCTCGTGGAGGATGAGTTGGGCGTGGATGAAATTGTCGCCCGCGGGCATGCAAAGGATGTCGTGCGCCGCATCGAACATCTGCTATATGTGTCCGAATATAAACGCCGTCAAGCCGCGCCCGGTGCAAAAATAGGTGCCCGCAATTTCGGGCGCGACCGGCGCTATCCGATTACCAACGGGTTTCGAGACGCGTTGACGCGCTAACACTGATTAAAAAGGTCGCCCTCAAATGTCCATCCGAACGCGCTTCGCCCCCAGCCCAACGGGATTGCTGCATGTCGGCAATGCCCGCGCCGCTCTGTTCTGTTTCCTGTTCGCCAAAAAACATGACGGCCAGTTTGTCCTGCGGCTCGACGACACTGACCGCGAACGCTCAACGCAAGCCTTTGCCGATGCCATTCAGGCCGATCTCGATTGGCTGGGACTGAAATGGGATGAAACCGCCCGCCAGTCTGACCGTTTTGAGCGTTATGATGGTGTGTTTGAAACACTCGTCGCGCAAGGCCATGTCTATGCCTGTTATGAAACGCCGGAAGAATTGGAGCGCAAACGCAAACGCCAGCTTGCACGGGGCAAACCGCCTGTTTATGACCGCGCAGGTCTGGCTCTGTCGGCTGATGAGAAAGCCACTCTGGAGGCCGAAGGCCGGTCGGCGCATTGGCGGTTTAAACTTTCGGGCAATCAGGTCGCTTGGCGCGATCTCGTGCGCGGAGAGCAGAAAATCGACACCGCCAGCGTGTCAGACCCGGTTATCCGCCGCGCCGATGGCAGTTGGCTCTACACGCTGCCCAGTGTGGTGGATGATTTGGATATGAATATCAGCCATGTCATCAGGGGCGAAGACCATGTAACAAATACCGCCGCGCAAGTTGAGCTGATCACGGCGTTGGGCGGTGAAGTGCCAGAATTTGCACATTTTTCGCTAATGCTGGGTGCTGATGGCAGCGGGCTGTCAAAACGTCTTGGATCGCTGGCACTGGCGGATTTGCGTGATAGCGGGCTGGAGCCGATAAGTTTGAACGCGCATATTGCGCGTTTGGGCACGGCCGATCCTGTGGTTCCGGCCCAGACCATGCAGGAAATTATTGACGGGTTTGACATGGCGCGGCTGGGTCGCGCGCCTGCTCGTTTTGACCCAGAAGATGTGACGCGGCTGAACGCGCGCATTTTACATGAAACATCCTACGCGGCGGTGGCCGAACGCCTTGCAGAAATTGGCGCGCCTGCGCAACCCGAATTCTGGGAGGCGATGCGCGGCAATATTGAGAAATTTGCCGATATGCAAAATATCATGGCACTCATAAACGGGCCCATCACGCCCGTGGTCGAGACTGATGATGCCGACTATATCGCGCAAGCCCGTATATTATTGCCGGATGCGCCGTTCGACACGGAAAGCTGGTCGGACTGGACGGGACGCCTGAAAGACGAAACCGGCCGAAAAGGGCGAGCTTTGTTCATGCCCTTGCGCATGGCCCTGACCGGTCAGTCGCACGGGCCGGAAATGCAACATTTGCTGTATCATATCGGCTATGATGAGGCGGTCGCCCGTTTGGAAGCGGCCGGGAAACACTGAAATGGCCGAACGCCTGTATTTATTCGACACCACCTTGCGCGACGGGCAGCAGACCTCCGGCGTTGATTTTTCACTGGCCGATAAAATTCGCATTGCCAATGCTCTCGACAGTCTGGGTCTTGATTATATCGAGGGCGGTTATCCCGGTGCCAACCCGACCGACAGCCAGTTTTTTGCTGAAGATCGCAAACTTGCCAGCGCCGTGATGACGGCCTTTGGCATGACAAAGCGTGCCGGTCGCAGTGCTGACAATGACCCCGGATTTATGGAAGTGCTCAACGCACAAGCAGGCGCGGTGTGCCTTGTTGCCAAAAGCTGGGACTATCATGTCGATGTGGCGCTGGGCATCAGCAATGATGAAAATCTCGCAAGCATTTGCGACAGCGTGACGGCCGTCGGCCAGCACGGGCGCGAAGCCATGATTGATTGCGAGCATTTTTTCGACGGCTATAAAGCCAATCGCGATTATGCGCTGGCATGTGCCACGGCAGCCCTTGAAGCCGGCGCCCGCTGGGTGGTGTTGTGCGACACCAATGGCGGCACCTTGCCGGATGAAGTTTTTGAAATCGTGTCGGATGTCGCCCAACATATTCCCGGCGACCATCTTGGTATTCATACGCATAATGACACGGAAAATGCGGTCGCAAATACGCTTGCCGCAGTGCAGGCTGGTGTGCGCCAGCTACAGGGCACAATTAACGGTTTGGGCGAACGCTGCGGCAATGCCAATCTGGTGTCGCTTATTCCGACCCTCCTGCTCAAGCCCCGCTATGCCGACAGTTTTGAAACCGGCATTGATATTGAAAACCTGCCGGCCCTGCGCGCCGTTTCCAATTTGCTGGATGAATTGCTGAACCAGACGCCCAATCGCCACGCGCCTTATGTCGGCGCATCGGCTTTTGCCCATAAGGGTGGCATTCATGTCTCGGCAGTGATGAAAGACCCGACCACTTACGAGCATGTCGCGCCTGAACTGGTCGGCAATCGCCGCACAATTCTCGTGTCCGACCAGGCGGGCAAAAGCAATGTGGTCGACAGGCTGACATCGGCCGGTATTGCGTTTGATGCCGCAGACCCGGCGATTGAACATATTTTGCGCGAAGTGAAGCAAAAAGAATCCGAAGGCTACAGCTATGACGGGGTTGGCGCGTCGTTTGAACTGCTCGCGCTGCGCCATTTGGGGCAGTTGCCGGAATTTTTCGAAGTTGAGGCTTATGAGGTCAATGTCAGCAATGACCGCACGCACGGCACACGCTCGGTTGCCAAGCTCGCTTTGGTTATTGACGGCGAAACGGTTGAAACGCAAGGCGCGGGCAATGGCCCGATTAATGCGCTGGATATGGCCTTGCGCGCTGATTTGCGCCGCTATGCCGTTTATATAGACGAAATGCGGCTGGTGGATTTCAAGGTGCGTATTCTGAATTCCGGCACCGAGGCCGTTACCCGCGTAACCATTGAGAGCATGGATGGCGAAGGGCGGTCATGGCGCACCATTGGTGTGAACGCCAATATTGTGGTCGCCTCGCTGGAGGCGCTGCTGGATGCGGTCAATTACAAACTTCTTCGTGACGGGGCGAGCGCTGACCCCGAGCGTAAACCCGCCTGAACCCGTCATAATTGGATGTGGTGACAAGCCGCCGGTTTGAAAGTAAACTTGAAGTGATTTCGGAGGCTTTATGCGCGCGTTAACATCTCTTTTGTTCCCTATTCATCCTGAAGGCTACAAATTTATCGGTGTTTTCGCGGCGCTGACCTTGCTGCTCTATTTCATTTCAGATTTTCTGGGCAATGCCGGTCTGGTGCTGACGCTCTGGTGCGCTTGGTTTTTCCGCGATCCGGCGCGCACGACCCCACAGCGCAAAGGCCTTGTCATCAGCCCCGCCGACGGCGTCGTCAACATGATTACCGAGTCCGTGCCGCCGCCGGAATTGGGACTGGGACTGGAAATGCGTCCACGCGTCTCGGTTTTCATGAATG
>CAJWBV010000073.1 GCA_913020275.1 uncultured Rhodobiaceae bacterium | reverse complement strand
CGACCTCGCTAATAAGCGGCGCCAGTGCGGGGCCAACTTCATTGGCCGCCAGCCAGGCGTCATCTTCAACCTCAAGGCCGGAAAGGTCTTCCAGCCGGTCAACCCAGGCGCGCACGCGGGGTCGGTGGCGGGCGACCTTGTAGGATGTCGGTTCGACCTGACAAAGCTGGGTTAGCTGGCCGAATAGAGCAAAATCAGCTGAAGACGGGCGTGCGCCCAATACATATCCTTGACGCATGATCAGCGCGTCAAGAATATCGATCAACCGCGCGAAACTTGCTTCGATCAACGGCCCGGTGGTTTCGTTGGATCCAACCACGCCGAGCCGCCCGATCTGGCGTTCGGCAAAATGCGCAGCGCCCGATTCTGCTGTTTCAGTATCTAGTGTCGGATTGTGCCAGAAGGCGAGCAGGGGGGCTGCATGTTTGGCATCCTCGTCATGAGCCCAACGATAATGAAACATGAATTTGGTTACCCATTCATCGGCGAAATCTTCGATCAGGAAATTTAAAAAGGCAATTGCGGGATGGGTCGGAATCACAGAGCGCGTTTCATAATCTTTTTCCAGCCGCCGGATAATCGGGGTCGAGTCCACTGCCACTTCCTTGACCTCGCTATCGGTGGTGAAATACATGATCGGAATTATCGGCACTTTGGGCGCGGGGCGCGTCTCTGTTCCCGACACCCTATGTCCGTCCCAGCCCAGAACATAGGGCACGCGGCGAAAACGCAATACCGCAAGCATCTTTCGCGTATAGGGTGACCCCGGCGCGCCATAAATTTCAACCGGCTCGTTTTTTGAGCTCATAACACTCTCTCCCGAAGATGATTTTTTAATTTGGCCGTCAATTTAACGGGGCGCAAACCCGCGAGCAAGGTCAAACAAACGCTTGTTTATCAAATTGTAATGTTGAAGACTGAAACAGGGGAAGTTCAAAACAGTCGGTGTTTGTTTATGTTGTTGTGCGTAGACTTGATGATTGAGGAGGCCAAGGGTGCGCTGATCGAGGAAATCGAGCGCAACTCGTCGCGTCAAATTCGGTTGGTCTTCGGCGAAATCTTCAGAGCACATCTGGCGAAAGAAACAATTTCGCCGACTCAACTGGCCGCCGTGTCCGGAACATCTTTTGAAAATATCCGGCTACTTTTGCGTGCCGCGCAGGGCGATGATCTGATCAATGTCGTGCAACAGGGGCGTACTCGTCACATTCTCCCGAAGCCTAAGCTTATCGACGCGTGCGAAAGATTTATGCTCGATCTTTTAAATTCCGTGCGTGCGGTGCCGATCAGCTCTAATAATAGACATGACTTGCATTACGGGTTTCTGGCCTTGCATGCCGCAGATGTGCGGATAGAGGACTTTCGCCTCAACCATTTGTTGCGCTCAACACATGGGCGAGCTTTTTGCTGTTTGCTTTACCGAAATTTCTTATGTGGCGCACGTGACCTTTCGGTCAACGATATTTTGGGAGCCTTGCCCGTCAGCCATGAAACCGTTCGCCTTATGAAAAAAGACCTGATTGAAATGGACATGGTAAGCCAATTCAAAAGAGGGCGACGAACCTATTTGCACCCGACCGCGCATCTGATCACCGAAATCGACGCTTATCTTGCCCGCATTTCGGTTTATATCGACAGAAATATCGGAAGTTTGCGCCAAACGAAGATGGTCGAAAGCGTTTAATCTATTTGCGCGAGTGGCACCATGGTGATGCGGTGCGGCCCTGAAACGAGCTCATCGCGCGTCAACGCGACTTGCCGCATTTGTTCGGACGCATAAAGTGGAGCTTGGTCAGCATAATGTGGCGATTTTGATCGCGACGAGGCCGCGCCGAAATTATGAATCGTTTCTGCTGATTGGTTGCCATTTGCATCCCAAGCGACATTGATCACCAAGCCGTCGCCTGCGACCGCGCGCAACCTGCCATCGTCATCCGGCAGCGCGTAAATTGCCCGTAATGTGTCGGGCCCACCACCCAAAGGTAGATCGAGGTCACCGCGCCGCAACCGATTAACTTCCGACCAAAGCGGGTCGATACGGCCAAAATGCTCGGTTAAATCTTCAAGGCAGCCCGGATAAATATCTGCAACCGGCGGCGGCGGCTTTCCGGCCTGCTCAGCCAGCCACTCTTCCGACAACAGGCAAACGGCTAAAGCGGCCGCTCTGTCATTCGTAAGTGCCGCGCCCGACCATCCGGCCAGCAGCTGCTGTCCGGCCGCGGCCTGGCTGCCAGCGGCGAATGTCATGCTCTGGATTTCGTCAACATAGCGAAAGGCGCGGCTTTCGCGGGCATAGGCCTTATCCCATTTGACGGCGCGAAAATCCGCCGCGCTCATGGCACCGGCTTCGTTGAATAATTGTAATCCACGGTCAGCGCGGTTGGTCATGCGGGTTTGCAGGCCCAGCTCGGGGGCAAAATCAGCCGCGTCAAGATTGTCCTGTTCGGCCGTAACCTTGAACGGGTCCTGATTGGTGCTCAAAATAAAGCCCGATGACGGATTGGTAATTTGCGGCATGCCGGCAAATTCGATCTGGCTTTCCCAGATGAGATCGCTGCGCGCGCCGGGCAGATAATCTTGCCAGTTCCAGCCGCGAGCGCGTTCGGGGCTGCGGGAATTGTGAAGAAAATAAAGCTGCCCCTGCCTATCGGCATAGACAAAATTAAACGACACAATGGCCTGCATCGCCATGGCCTGCTTGAACGCGGGCAATGAGCGCGCCTTGTTCATAGCCAGCCATTGCGCGGGCTGGCGAATTTCCTGGCGACCTGCAAAGCGCACTGCGTAAGTGCCGTGGACTGTTTGAATGGCCGGCCCGTGGCGAGCCTTCAACACGGTTCGCGGTATGGGCAAATATAGATTGCCCAAGAGTTTCAGTTTCAGCCAGATGCGCCGCTTTTCAAATGCAACATACACCCCGTCCAGTAAATATTCGTCGGCGTTTTCGGGGTTTAACTCCAGCTTGTAAATATCAACCAGATCGGGCTTGTTGACGGTGACACCCCAGCCAATATCCGGATTAAAACCCTTAGCGATAAACGGCATGCCCGGAAATAGACCGCCATGCACGTCCCAGCCCTCCTCGCTTTTCAAATGCGCTTCATACCACGCCACCGGGCCTTCCAGAGGCTGGTGCGAGTTGATCATTAATCGCGTGGCGCCGTCATCGCTTTTGCGGGCATTAATGGCAAAGGCATTTGATCCGACCGGCAAACCGGCTGTACCGATAAAGCGCGAGAGTGCGGCATCGTCCGGTGGATGCGCCAATTCGCGCTGTGGGCTGTCGGCAAATAATTCGGTGACATGGGCCTCGAAGCCGTAAAACAAGAGGTGCTGAACATGAAAGCCAACGGCCAGATCTTGCGCACTTACCGGAAACAGGCGTGGGTCGGCCTCGTGCGGGTGAAGCGCGGCGTAATAATTGAGCCCGTCAGCATAGGCTTGCAAATGCGCGCGCAATTGTGGGGTCAGGTCGGTTTCAAAGCGGGCGGCGACCGTGCCCGGCACATCCAGCCAGCCCAGCAGAAAATCAATCGCAAGCCCGTCAAAGCCGACACTGCGCCCCAATTCACCCCGGTAGAAGGGCAGTAATTGTTGAAAGGTTTTGAAATCGTCCTCGGCATGGGCGTAAGCCAAAGCAAAGGCGACATCTACATCGCGTTGGCCGTAAATATGCGGTACGCCGTAGCCGTCGCGGATAATCTCGCCGCGATATTGCTCAGCTTTGGAAATCGCCGCATGCGTGTCGAATTGTTGCGCCTCGACAATATGCAGAAGAAAATTTGCAAGCGTAAGAGCGATCACGAAAACCAGCAACCCGATCCAGCCGCGGCGTAATATCTTGTGCATGTCATCTCCCCATCATGGCAGCCCGCTTGGGGGGGCGCGTTTTTCTGTTTAAACGAAAAAAGCTGTTTTTGCCATTTTTCCGACAGATGGTTAAAACCAGAGCATGAGTTCCGCCCCGCCCATTTTATATCTGCAGGACATTCATCTGACCTATGGCGTGACGCCCCTGCTTGAGGGGGCTGACCTGTCTGTGGGTCGTGGTGCGCGTTTGTGTCTTGTCGGGCGCAACGGGTCGGGTAAGTCGACGCTGTTGCGTATTGCCGCCGGGCTGACAGACGCCGATAGCGGTGAACGGTTTGTGCAACCGGGCATATTTGTCTCCTATCTTGCGCAAAACCCAGATTTTAGTGGGTTTCAGACAGCCGGCGATTATGTGTTGCAAGGCGTGATGGACAATGAAGACAAACAGCGCGCGCATCAGATTATGGCTGATCTCAATATTGAGGCTGGTGAAGCACTGGCAGCAATGTCGGGCGGCGAACGCCGTCGTGTGGCCTTGGCGCATGTCATGGCACCGCAACCCGATATTCTGCTGTTGGATGAGCCGACCAACCATCTCGACCTGCCGGCGATTGAATGGCTGGAGACCAGCTTGCGGCAAATCAACTCGGCGCTGGTGGTGGTCAGTCACGACCGGCGGTTTTTGAAAAATCTGACCGAACAGACGATTTGGCTGGATCGCGGATGTACAAAACTCATGCGCAAAAATTTCGCGCATTTTGAAGATTGGCGGGACGTCGAGCTGGAGCGCGAACAGCTTGAACGCCACAAACTTGATCGTAAAATTGCCCGCGAAGAAGACTGGATACGCTATGGCGTTTCAGGACGTCGCAAACGCAATATACGCCGCGTCGGGGAATTGCAGAAATTACGCCAGAACCGGCGTGACCACCGTGGCCCCGAAGGGCAAGTGGAGGCGGCTTTGGTAGCCGGTGAAAAATCCGGAAAACTGGTTGTCAAAGCCGACAAGCTGGTCAAGCAATTCGACGACAAGCGCGTTGTCGACGGGTTTTCAACCCAAATCAAGCGCGGCGACAGGGTCGGACTTGTGGGCGCAAATGGTGCTGGCAAAACCACATTGCTCAATATGTTGCTGGGGCATTTGGCCCCGGATGCGGGCAATGTGCGCCTCGGCAAAAACCTCACTGTGCTGGAGCTAGATCAGAAGCGTTCAGGCATCAAGAAAGATTGGACCATCAGAGACGCGCTGACCGATGGTGCCGGTGATCTGGTGTCGATCGGTGAAGAAACCATGCATGTCATCGGCTATATGAAAAATTTTCTGTTTCATCCGGCGCAAATGCGCACGCCCGCCAATGTGCTGTCGGGCGGTGAACTGGCACGTCTGCTGCTGGCGCGCGGGCTGCGCCAACCTTCCAATGTTCTGGTGATGGATGAGCCTACCAATGATCTGGATCTGGAAACGCTAGACCTGTTGCAGGAAATGATCGCCGCTTATGAAGGCACGGTTATTCTTGTCAGTCATGACCGCGATTTTCTGGACCAAACAGTCACCAGTGTGATCCGCGCCGAGGGCGCTGGCGTCTGGGTGGAATATGCTGGCGGCTATTCCGACATGCAG
>CAJWBV010000072.1 GCA_913020275.1 uncultured Rhodobiaceae bacterium | reverse complement strand
AACTAGGCGCGGGCGCAATTCGGCTTCTTCCGTCAGTGTGTCATCATTAATTGCGCCGTTGCCTTCAAATGAGACGCGATTGACAATCGGGTTCTCCACCACAGATACGACCAGTCCACCCTCACTACGCCGAATGGTGACGTCGGAAAACAGGCCGGAGGCAAACAATGTCTTCACCGATTGGTCGACCATATCAACATCATCAACCATGCCTTCGCGCACGACCATATAGGCGCGCACCGTTTCCTCTTCAACGCGCTGGGTGCCCTCGACACGGATGAATTGAATAATTTCGGCTTCTGAAGTCGCGCTGTCTTCCGCCTCCTGTGCCCGAACATCGACGCTCAGCGCACACGCAAAAACACAGATGAGAGCAAGCCAAAAACCCTGAAAGCGCATAATAATACCTTTGAAATCTAAATTCGAATTAAGGGGTTGGTCTTACGGTAACGTGATTTACGGAAGCATTCATCTGGTAATGTCATTCCAAGTCACAAAAACAAACAAAGTAAGAACAAGGGAAAGGCCGATGCGCATCCCAACCTCCTGCACTTTTTCCGGCATGGGCTTTCCGGCAACAGCCTCATAGGCGTAAAACATGAGATGGCCACCGTCCAGCATCGGAATCGGAAACAGATTAATTAGCCCAATGCTGACCGAAAGGACAGCGGTTAAATTGATGAGTGCCACCAGCCCCAGCGAGGCGGCTTGCCCGGAAAGCTGGGCAATGCGAATGGGCCCGCCCAGACTTTCAGCACTTTCGCGCCCGGTAATAATGCGCCCCAAAACAGTAAAGGTCTGCTCGACAATGAAATAGCTTTCCTTGACCCCCATCCACACGGCGGTGACGGGATTATAGCGCACATGGCGCGCATTGGCCTCATCAAGACCCACCGAAACGCCCAGCCGTCCAATCCGGAATTCATTGCCAAACCTGTCAGTTTCCAAATACCAGTCGGGCGTTGCCGGCAAAACCAACAGCTCACCGTCGCGCCTGATCTCAAACATCAACTCGGTGTCAGCATTTACTGTAACGATGCGGCGCACCTCGGCAAAGGTTTCAACTCTGGTGTCATCAATTGCGGTAATGAGATCTCCAGGCTGAAAACCGGCGCGCTCTGCTGCGCTGTCGGCAACGACCGCACCGACCGCCGGGTCAGTGACGCGTTGGCCCAACACAGCATAAAGCCCCGCAAAAATAATGATTGCCAATATGAAATTCGCCACCGGTCCGGCGGCAACCACGGCGGCGCGTTGACCCAGAGGTTTGTCGAACAATGTGGTTTTGCGTGTTTGCAAATCCATTTTTTCAATCGCTTCGATATCCGGCGCGCTGGCGGCATTTTCATCGCCAAGAAATTTCACATAACCACCCAGTGGCATCCATCCGATTTTCCACTGCGTGCCATGCTTGTCATACCAGCTTGCCAACGGCCGACCGAAACCGACGGAAAACACCTCAACCGTCACACCGCACCGACGGGCGACATAAAAATGGCCGAGTTCGTGAAAGAACACGACAATCGTCAGTACAAAGATAAACGGCACAATAACTCCGAAACCGACGGAAAATATCTGCGAGACAAGCGCCTCCATGGGACCTCCCAAATTCAAACAGGCACGCGTTTCCGAAAAACACTACCGACCAAAACCACCCGTGCGACCGTTAACGGAACCACTACAGTTTCATGACATGTCTTTTATCAATTCTGAGCAGAAATGTCTGGTTTTTTTGTCGCAGCCTTCAAGCCCAGCAAGCGTTGTCGGGTCGAAGGGCGCGATGAGCTCGGCCTCCGCGTCCAGTGCGTGGGCAACCGTCTCGGCAATATCGGTAAATTTGAACTTACCGGATAGAAATCCCGAAACCGCAACCTCATTCGCCGCGTTAAGCACGGTCGGGTAAATACCGCCCGCATGCATGGCGTGTTCGGCATGAACTAGACAGGGAAAACGCGACCGCTCAATTGGCTCAAAATTCAACGCACCAAGGGAAGCAAGATCAAGCGCGGTGCCGCCATGATCCATGCGTTCGGGAAACCCAAGGCAATAGGCCAGCGGCACGCGCATGTCCGGCGTCGCCATATGCGCCAAAACGCTGCCATCGCGAAAATGCACCAAAGCATGCACGATGGATTGCGGATGCACGACCACATCAAGCATTTCCGGAACAACATCAAAAAGAACACGCGCCTCGATAAGCTCCAGCCCCTTATTCATCATGGTCGCACTGTCGACGGAAATTTTGGCGCCCATTGTCCAATTGGGGTGGGCTATGGCCATATCCGGCGTTACCTGTGCCATGTCTTCCAGGCTCATGTCACGAAACGGACCGCCGGATGCCGTGAGGACAATTTTTGAGGGTGTGTCACCGTCGCGCCCGTCCAGCAGTTGAAAAACGCCATTATGCTCACTGTCAACTGGCAAGAGCCGCGTTGCATAGCGCGCCGCTGTCTCCATCAGCATCGCGCCGGACACAACAAGACACTCTGTGTTCGCCAGCGCAACGGCATCGGCATAGCGCACGGCGGCAAGGCTCGGCCCCAGCGCGGCGAAACCGACAATGCCCATGACCACCAGATCGACTGGCACGCAGGCCGCATCGACCAAGGCTTGTGCGCCGGCCTCCACTTTTATCGGCAGATCTGAAAGTGCCGAAGCCAAGCTGGGCCGGCATTCAGGGTCGGACACAACCACAAGCGACGGTTTATAAACACGCGCCAGAGCCGCCAGCTTTTCAACATTTTCATGCGCCGTCATCACCTCAATCTCAAATTTGTCGGGGTGCCTGCCGACCAGATCAAGCGTGTTGTCTCCAATCGTGCCCGTGGCTCCAAAAACCGAAAGTTTACGCATGCATCACCACACCAAAATGGATTGTAGCGGCGGCCGGCCGCGCAAAAGCACAACCAGATGCAGAAAAATCAAAGCGCCGATCAACCCGTCAACGCGGTCAAGCACCCCGCCATGCCCGGGCAAAATCGACCCGGTATCTTTCAGGTCATATTTGCGTTTGAGAGCAGACTCAAACAGGTCTCCCACTTGCGAAACGACTGCTAGCACGCCGCCCAGCAGCAAAATCACAGGCAATGTCAGCGTCAGCGCAACCAGCGCATTGGCAGAATAATAGGTGATGAGCGCAACAATGCTCGCACCGACCACGGCGCCCATAAGGCCGGCCCAGGTTTTATTGGGTGAAATACGCGGCGCCATGCGCGGCCCGCCGAATAATTTGCCTGAAAACATGGCGAATATATCAACTGCCCAGACGGTCAGAAAAATATACAAAAGCACGAACCCGCCTGAAGCGCTGTCGCGGAAATACGCAATCGCCAGAAGCGGCCATCCCAGATAAGCCATACCGCCGACCACCGGCGTAACGCGCCAGCGGAACAACCAAAACAAGCCGCCCAGAGTGAACATTAAAACCAACAGCAGACGCAATGCGTCACCGGGCGAAGCCAGATAAGCGACCAGCAACAGGGTGAACAGCGCGCTGGACAACAAAAAACCATCTCTGCGCGGTCGGGTACTGGCAAGCAATCTCACCCATTCGTAACTCATGATAATGCCCGCAAGTGCCAATAACGCCAACAGAGCCACACCACCGGCCCAGAGCGCCAGAAGCACCAATGGCAGAATGGCAAGCGCCGACCAGACGCGCCTCAGCAGGCCGTCGCCCAATCTGCTCACTCGTTCGGAAAAGGCCATGGCGCGCTTCAGTCTGTTTTGCTCAAAGCGGGCTCAACCCGGCCAAACCGTCGCTCGCGCCGGTGAAAGGCTTGTAGCGCGGCGTGTAGGTTTGCGGCATCGAAATCCGGCCACAACACATCTGTAAAATAAAACTCCGAATACGCACATTGCCATAGCAGGAAATTGCTCAGGCGATTTTCGCCGCTGGTGCGAATAACCAAATCCGGATCCGGTAGCCCGTGCGTCGACAATTCGGCATCGACCTGATCCGGCGTGATATTGGCGGCATCAAGCTCGCCTTTCGCCACCCGCACCGCCAGGCGCGCCGCCGCTTCTGCGATTTCCTCGCGAGCACCGTAATTAAAAGCAATCTGCAACCGCATGCGTGTGTTTGCAGCGGTTACCTGCTCGGCATGCTCGATCAGTTTGACCAGTTGCGCGTCCAAGCCCTGCCGTTTGCCGATAATTTTCACGCGCACATCATTTTTGTGCAATTCAGCCAAATCGGCTTCAATGTAATGCTTGAGCAGGCGCATCAGAAACTTCACTTCACCTGATGGCCGCTGCCAGTTTTCGGTCGAAAATGAGAACAGCGTAAGACAGTCAATACCGGCATCGGCAATAAACCGAACCGCTCGGCGCACGGTTTCAACCCCGGCCGCATGCCCTTCCTGGCGGGGCAGATTGCGTTGCTGTGCCCAGCGCCCATTTCCATCCATGACAATGGCGAGGTGCGATACGGGCGCTATTGGGTCGACATCAGTTTCCATATCTTCTTCGACGTGTCAGACCTGACGGATCTCGCCTTCTTTGACCTCAAGTGTTTCATCAATCAGTTTGACGTACCTGTCGGTGGTTTCCTGCACTTCATCGGAGAACAGCTTGGCGTCGTCTTGCGACATATCACCGTCTTTTTCGCTCTTTTTAATTTGATCCATCCCGTCGCGGCGCACATTGCGCACGGCGACACGCGCCTGCTCGGCATAGCGACCGGCAACCTTGACCAGTTCCTCGCGGCGTTCTTCGTTAAGTTCGGGCAATGGTATGCGGACAAGTTGTCCATCCGCCATCGGGTTCAGCCCCAATCCGGACTCGCGAATGGCTTTTTCAACCAGAGCCACCTGCCCCTTATCCCAAACCTGCACCGACAGCATGCGCGGCTCCGGCACCGAGATTGTGCCCACCTGCGCAATCGGCATTTGCTGGCCATAGGCCTCGACCATAATCGGCTCCAGCAGGCTGGCGCTGGCGCGCCCGGTGCGCAAGCCTCCAAGGTCGGTTTTCAGCGTGGCCACGGCACCTTCCATGCGGCGCTCTATGTCATCTAGATCAATACTCATTTTTCTTCCCCCAAGCCCGTCAATCTAATCACGAACAACGGTGCTTTTGCCAGTGCCCCGCAAGACATTCATAAAGCCGCCCGATGTCTGGATTGAAAAAACAACAATCGGTATGCCGTTTTCGCGCGACAGCGACACCGCTGAAGCATCCATCACCTTTAGATCTTTCGTCAGAACATCAATATAACTCAGCCGGTCAAAACGCTTTGCCGACAGGTCGGTTTTCGGGTCTGCCGAATAAACGCCATCCACATTTGTGCCCTTCATCAAGGCATCACAACTCATTTCTGCTGCCCGCAACGCAGCGGCTGTATCTGTTGTGAAAAACGGGTTGCCAGTTCCCGCGGCAAAAATAACCACGCGGGCCTTTTCCATATGGCGTATGGCGCGCCGGCGAATATACGGTTCAACTGAATGTTCAACTGATGTGGGAGCAGGAAAGAACGTGCGCGCTCTGAACGTTGTCAAACGAGCCTACTGGATTGGTCGGCCTTGGATTTGGTTC
>CAJWBV010000071.1 GCA_913020275.1 uncultured Rhodobiaceae bacterium | reverse complement strand
CAAGTTTCCGCAGGCGTACCGAATAGCCACGCGCCTGAAGCAATGCTCCAAGGGCGGCCGATGCCAGCCCTTTGCCGAGAGAAGAAACCACGCCGCCGGTAATAAATATATAACGCGCCATGGGATGATAGAATACACGCTGACCATGATTCGTGCGAGTCGAAAAATCGATTCGCCCGCCTCAAATGGGCAAATAATTATTCCGGTGTGGGTAACGCCGGGGCCGGAGCCACAGGAACAGGTAGAGCTGGAGCCGGTGCTTCCAGCGGGTTGGAGGCATTCGGGTCAACACCGTCAAGCACCGAAGAGCGGTTTTCCATGGTGCCCAGTACGGTCAGGCCGATGCTGGTCAGAAAAAACAGACCGGCAAGAATGCCGGTGGTGCGCGTCAGAGCATTGCCAAGTCCACGACCCGACATCAGGCCGTCACCACTGCCGCCACCGCCAATGCCCAGCGCCCCGCCCTCAGAACGTTGCAGCAGAACAAGCACGATCATTGCCAGCGCAATCATCAAATGGACAACCAGTAAAATGGTGGACATGAACAATCTCCTTTTCGCGGGGTGTTCTAGCGCATTCGCGCGAGGCTGACCAGCCCAAACCCGCTAGCGCCGATAGGCACCGATAATTCCGGAAAAATCGGCAGCCTTCAGGCTCGCACCGCCCACCAGCGCACCATTTACATTGGCAATCGCCATCAGTTCGGCCGCATTGGAAGGCTTGACCGAGCCGCCATATAAAATCCGCATGGCCGCGCCTGCATCTCCAAAGCGTCGCGTCAGTGCCTTTCTGATATAAGCATGAACGGCACCGATTTGCTCAACGCTTGGCGTCAGGCCGGAACCGATGGCCCAGACAGGCTCATAAGCAATTACAATGTCTCCCGCACTGCATGTATCGGGCAGTGATTGACGCAACTGCGCGCCGACGACCTTGAGCGTATCACCGGACTTTCGCTCGGCCAGCGTTTCACCGACGCAGACAATGCTCCGCAAACCCGCCATCTGCGCGGCAAGCACTTTCTCGCGCACCAATTTGCTGGTTTCGCCATGCCCGCCCCGCTTAACCTCGGCGCGCCGCTCGGAATGGCCCACAATCACCCATTTGGCTCCTGCGTCTTTTAACATGTCGGCGCTCACATCGCCGGTATGTGCGCCTTTTTGGGCGCCGTGGCAATCTTGACCGCCGGTCATAATTTTTGTCCCAAACTTCATCGTTGACAGACGGTGAACAAGGGTCGCGGGTACACATACGGCCACATCGCACCCGAACTTGTGCTTTGACAAGCCGGTGTTCAGGCGGCGTAGCTCGCGCAAATGCGCGCCCGTACCGTTCATTTTCCAATTACCGGCGACCAAAGGTTTAATTTTCTTGGCAGGCGCAGTCATGAAGCACTCCCTCTTGGCATTTAACCCCCTGTTTGACAATGCCTGTTTACCGCCATTTCAGGGAATGTCAAAAGCATAAGCGCAGTGGCTTGCCGTACCCCGCGCGCCGCATTATGATGCGCTTCACTCTGGCGCCGATGGGGGTTCCCGGTTGCCCAATCTGATCAACGGAAAGACCTATAAACATGCTTGATATTTTGCGCAGATCCGCCGGTGGGGTTGTTGGCATTTTTCTGATCGGCCTGCTCGTGATCGCCTTTGCCCTATGGGGCATTGCCGACACGTTTACCGGCTTTTCAAATGCGACACTGGCAAGCGTTGGCGATGAACCGATTGAGCGCGATGAATATCGCCTGCGCCTGCAACAGCAAATCCAGCAAGTCTCGCAGCAAATCGGCGAACCGCTTTCGGTCAGTCAGGCGCGCAGCTTGGGCATTGACCGGCGCGTGCTGACCGACATGTTGGGCATGGCGGCGCTGTCGGGCATGGCGAAAAACATGGGACTGGCCCATAGCGACGAGCAGGTTGCGCGCCAGATTATCAATGATCCGGCCTTTTACGGGCCGACGGGCAAGTTTGACGCGCCGACCTTCCGCGCGATTTTACGGCAAAACGGCTTGACCGAAAAAATGTTCGTCAAAGACCAGCGCGAATTCCACCTGCGCCAGCAACTCATGGACAGCAGTGTGCGCCAAAGTCTCGTCCCGGATGCTCTTTTGTCACAAATGTACCGGCACGTGCTGGAAAAACGCGTGGCGCGCTATCTGATTGTTTCACTGGATGCGACGGATGAGGTTGGTGAGCCGACGGAAGGAGAACTGGAAAGTTTTTTCAGCGAAACAAAGCTGCGTTTCACCGAGCCCGAACGCCGCGACGGGTCTGTTCTGCTTATCACGCCGGAACGTTTTGCCGAAACCATTAAAATCAGTGATGACGAAATTCTTGCCGAATATGATTTGTCGATTGATGAATTTTCAAGCCCTGAACGCCGCGCCATCGACCAGCTTGTACTGAACAGCGATGAAGAGATTGAGAAAATCAACAGTCTGCTGGACGACAACCGCCCGTTTGCCGAAATCGTCGACGCCGCCAGCCAGACACTTGACGATACCGATCTCGGCCTGATTACCCGCGACGGTTTGATTTCAAGCACGCTGGCCGAGCGCGCATTCTCCATGCAGGCGGACGAGATTAGCGACATTATTGAAGGCCCGCTGGGTGCGGTTATCTTGCGCGTCCGCAAAATCGAAGAAGGCACAGTGCGCCCCTATGAAGAGGTGCGCGAAATCTTGCGCGACAGGCTGGCTTACGATCGCGCGGTGAACGAGATGATTGAGTTTTCCGAAACCGTGGAAGACGAGCGCGCCGCCGGCATCGAATTGGAAGAGATCGGCCAGCGCTTTGATCTTGAAGTTGTCAAAATCTCCAATATCGACCGCGACGGCAATGGCGGCACAAAAGTCGATGCCCAAGTCAGCAAGCTCATCAGCGCCTATCCGGTATTGTTACAGAATATTTTTGGGGGCGCGGTCGGTGAAGACCTTCCGATGCTCGAAATGCCGGACGGCACATTTGCCTGGGTGCGCCTCGACCAGATTACCCCAAGTCGCGTGAAACCGCTGGACGAAGTGCGCGGCGATGCCATCACCCAATGGCAATTGGCCGAACGCAGCAAGCTGTTGGAAGCCATGGCCGAGCATTTTGTGAAAAAGGGAAATGAGAGCGGTAGCTTCAAAACAATTGCCAAAGAGTTCGGGCGGAACCCGCTGACATCGGAACCCATGACGCGTCAGGTCTCCAATGAAACCTTTTCGGAGCAGGCCGTTGAAAAACTGTTCTCGCTGCAATCAGGTCGTTTTGCTTGGGCACGGGTCGGTTTCGGTACGGATTTGATTGTGATGCAAGCCTCCAAGGTGATACCGCCAAAGATGGATGATGACGAAGCCACGGAAATGATTTACGGCGGCGAGCGCACGAAATTCCAGTCAGACTTGACGGCACAATTTGTGCGTGCGCTGCAAAACAGCTACGGCGTAAGCATCAACCAGCAAAATATCGAAACGACGCTGGGCGAACTGGTCGCGCAATGATGGACTGCCAGCCCGACGTCGGCACGTTCAAACAAATATATGATGCCGGCACGCCACAACTTCTGTGGACGGAGATGGTGGCCGATCTGGAAACGCCGGTGGCAACCTATCTGAAGCTCGCAAACTCCCAACCCAATTCTTTTCTGCTCGAATCTGTCACGGATGGCGATGTGCGCGGCCGCTACTCGATGATCGGCCTCGACCCAGATTTGATATTCCGGTTCAAAGACGGCGTGTGCGAACTGAACGCGCAATTTGACACCGCACCGGAGGCCTTTGAGCATCTCGATGACGCCCCGCTCGACGGGTTACGAAAGGTTTTGCAAAGCTCTGAGCTTGATATTCCGGACAATCTGCCGCCCATGGCCGCCGGCATTTTCGGATATCTTTCTTATGACATGGTACGTTTCATGGAAGAGCTGCCGGACACCAATCCGAATGTGTTGCAACTGCCCGAATGCCTGTTCATCCGGCCACAGCTGGTGGCGGTTTTTGACGGCGTAACGGATGTGCTCAAGCTGGTAACGCCCGTGCGCCCGAATGCCAATCTTTCGGCAGAGGCGGCCTATGAAGCGGCCTGCGCGCGACTGGAAGCGGCGCGCGAGAAAATGTACCACGAATTGCCTGAAGCGCGCCTCACGCCCGTGGGCGACATGCAGGCGCCGCAATCAAATGTGGCGCAAGAAACCTATTTCGACATGGTTGAAAAATCGAAAGCCTATATTGAGGCGGGCGATATTTTTCAGGTCGTCATCAGCCAGCGTTTCAAAACGCCGTTTACCCTGCCGCCATTTGATTTGTACCGGACATTGCGCCGCGTGAACCCCTCGCCCTATTTGTTCTATCTGCAATTTGAAGATTTCAGCGTCGTCGGTTCCAGCCCGGAAGTTCTGGTTGGTGTCAAAGACCGCGAGGTGAATATTCGCCCCATTGCCGGTACGCGCAAACGCGGCGCAAACGCAGGCGAAGACGCAGACATCAGCGCCGATTTGCTGGCCGATGAAAAGGAGCGCGCCGAACATTTGATGTTGCTCGACCTTGGCCGCAATGATGTCGGGCGCGTGGCACAAATCGGGTCGGTTCAGGTCAACACCGCGTTCGGCCTGCAGAAGACCTCGCATCTTATTCACATTGTTTCCGATGTGACCGGCAAATTGCTGCCCGAATGCGATGTGATCGACGCGCTGGTTGCAGGCTTTCCAGCCGGTACGGTTTCGGGCGCGCCGAAAATTCGCGCCATGGAGATCATCGACGAGTTGGAAACCGAACGCCGCGGCATTTATTCGGGATGCGTCGGTTATTTTTCCGCCGGCGGCGACATGGACACCTGCATCGCGCTGCGCACGGCGGTGGTCAAGGACGACACGCTCTATGTGCAGGCCGGTGGCGGAGTGGTCCATGACAGCACCCCGCAATATGAATATGACGAAACGGTCAACAAGGCGGCGGCTTTGTTTCGAGCCGCCGAAATTGCCGTCGAAGACGCAAAAATGAGAAAGAACCGCGGATAGCATGCTGACGCTGATAGACAATTATGACAGTTTCACGTTCAACCTGCTGCAATTCATCGGGGATTTGGGCGTCGGCTGCAATGTTGTGCGTAATGACAAGACCACACCGACAGAGGTTTTCGCGCAAAAGCCCGAAGCGGTGATCATCTCGCCCGGCCCTTGCGACCCCGACCGCGCGGGCATTTGCCTTGAGCTTATCCGCGAAGCACCCGCCAACCTGCCAATTTTCGGCGTGTGCCTTGGCCACCAATGTATCGGGCAAGCCTTTGGCGGCGAGATTGTTCGAGCGCCCAACATCATGCACGGCAAGCTGAGCGATATCAGCCACGACAGTGCCCATGTTTTTGAAGACCTGCCCGCACCATTGACCGTGACCCGCTATCATTCGCTGACGGTAGCGCCCGAATCCGTGCCGGACTGCCTTGAAGTTACCGCCCAAACATCCGACGCCGTGACTATGGGATTGCGCCACGTGCAACGGCCTGTTTACGGTGTGCAGTTTCAGTTTCCAGTACAGTTTCAACGGCGTCAACGCACATATTTTAATTACAGTTTGAAAGCACAC
>CAJWBV010000070.1 GCA_913020275.1 uncultured Rhodobiaceae bacterium | reverse complement strand
CTTGTCAAGGAACGGGCTGGGCGCTTCTTCGATAACCTTCTGGTTGCGCCGCTGGATCGAACATTCGCGTTCGCCGAGATAGACTATATTGCCGTGCGTGTCGCCCAGCACCTGAATTTCGATATGGCGCGGCTGGGTAACAAATTTCTCGATAAAAATACGGTCATCGCCAAAACTCGCCGCCGCTTCGTTTTTTGACGACTGAAATCCCTCGCGTGCATCATCATCATTAAACGCAATCCGCATGCCTTTGCCGCCGCCACCGGCCGAGGCCTTAATCATGACCGGATAGCCGATTTCATTGGCAATTTTCACCGCTTCTTCGGCGTCTTCAATCAACCCCATATGCCCCGGAACAGTGCTGACGCCAGCTTCGGCGGCCAGTTTTTTCGAAGTGATTTTATCGCCCATGGCCTCAATGGCACCGGGCGGCGGGCCGATAAAGGCCACACCCTCTTTTTCAAGAACTTCGGCGAAAGCCTTGTTTTCGCTCAAAAATCCATAACCCGGGTGCACAGCTTCAGCTCCGGTCTGGCGAATGGCGTCGATAATTTTGTCGATAACGAGATAGCTTTCGCCGGCCGGCGCACCGCCAATATGCACTGCCTCGTCAGCGTCTTTAACGTGCTGGGCGCGCGCATCAGCATCGGAATAAACGGCGACCGTTTTAATGCCCATCTCGCGGGCGGTGCGAATGACGCGGCAGGCGATTTCCCCGCGATTGGCAATGAGTATCTTTTTAAACATGCAGCGAACCTATAGCGGGATATTGTCGTGTTTTTTCCAGGGATTTTCGAGCTTCTTGCCGCGCAGCAAGGCCAGTGCGCGGGCAACCCGTCGGCGTGTATTATGCGGCTGAATAACCTCGTCAATGTAACCGCGCTCTGCGGCGACAAACGGATTGAGGAACTTTTCCTCATATTCCTTGGTGCGCCGTTCAATCTCTTCGTCATCGCCCAGAGCATTGCGGAAAATAATCTCCACCGCGCCCTTGGCACCCATCACGGCAATCTCCGCCGTCGGCCACGCATAATTCACATCCCCGCGCAAGTGTTTCGACGCCATCACATCATATGCACCACCATAGGCTTTGCGCGTAATCACCGTAATTTTCGGCACTGTGGCTTCGGCATAGGCAAAAAGAAGTTTTGCGCCATGCTTGATAAGCCCGCCATATTCCTGCGCCGTGCCGGGCAAAAAGCCAGGCACATCAACCAGCGTCACAATCGGAATATCGAAACAATCGCAGAACCGCACAAAACGTGCCGCCTTGCGGCTGGCATCGCTGTCCAGCACGCCGGCCAGCACCATGGGTTGATTGGCAACAAAGCCCACCGTGCGCCCTTCCATGCGGCCGAAACCGACGATAATGTTCTTGGCAAAGTCAGGCTGGATTTCAAAAAAATCGCCCTCATCCACCATTTTCAGAACCAGTTCGCCCATGTCGTAAGGCATGTTGGCATTTTCGGGAACCAGCGTGTCGAGCGAGGGCTCCACGCGGTCGCGCAAGTCAAATGTCGGGCGTTCCGGCACGCCGGTGCGGTTGCTCAAAGGCAAAAAGTCAATCAGCCGACGCAACTGGTTCAACGCCTCGACATCATTGTCAAATGCACCATCGGCAACGGATGAGCGCGTTGTATGCACTTTCGCACCGCCCAGTTCTTCCGCCGTCACTTCTTCATTGGTCACGGTTTTCACAACGTCGGGGCCGGTCACGAACATGTAGGAAGTGTTGCGGATCATGAAAACGAAATCGGTAATGGCCGGCGAATATACATCGCCCCCCGCGCACGGTCCCATAATCATGGTGATTTGGGGAATAACGCCGGAAGCAAGCGTATTGCGCTGAAAAACCTCGGCATAGCCGCCCAGCGCGTCGACCCCTTCTTGAATGCGTGCACCGCCGGCATCGAGAATGCCGATAATCGGTGTGCCGTTGCGCAAGGCCATATCCTGCACTTTGTTGATTTTGCGCGAATGCGCGCGTGACAGCGACCCGCCAAACACGGTGAAATCTTTCGCATAAACATAGATGGGACGCCCGTTGACCGTGCCCCAGCCCGTAACAACGCCGTCACCGGGTATTTTGCGTTCTTCCATGCCGAACTCGTGGCAGTCATGCTCGACGAACATGTCGATCTCTTCAAAACTGCCAGGATCGAGAAGCAAATCTATGCGCTCGCGGGCCGTGAGCTTGCCGCGCGCGTGTTGGGCTTCAATGCGTTTTTCACCACCACCTTGGCGCGCCACCTGGCGGCGCTCTTCAAGCATGCGATTAATATCGTTCACGAACCAGCCCTCCCTTTGAAGCCAAATATCTATGGCTTAAGTGCTGAAAAATATCGGTTTAACGCTTGAATATCCAGCGCAATTTGCTCAAGGCGTTCCATAGCTTCGGCATCAGCGCCCCATTCGTCAATCTGAAACAGGGCATCAAGGTTCGAAAGCGCATGCGCGCGTTCGGCGGAAATCTCCCCGGCCTCCAGCGCCAATGTCAATATGGCCGAGCCCAGCAGTGCCGCACCATGCGCCAGCCCCGAAACACGAAACACGTCACGACCGGCAATTTTTGTGAGCCGCGCCGCATTGTCCGCGGGCTGGTCGACGGGCAAAACGCCGCTGGTGACAGTGAAAGCCAAATCAAACCGTCCTTTCGCCCAAGCGAGAACGGGCGACCAGTTTTCATCCTGATGCTTCACAAGTTTCGGTGGCGCTTCGGCGCGATAGAGCAACATGTCCGAACCGGCATAATCGACAAAACTGGCGACCGTTGCATCCAACGCGTCGCCAACACGGTCAATTGCCGTGGCGACCAGTCGCATCACCGGCATGGAGGCCGGCAAAACTTCTTCCTCTTGCGCATCCCATTCCTCTGCAAGGGCTGTTGCCAATGCTTGAGTCGGCAAATCAATGTCGCGTTTGGCCGGTGTTTTCAACCGCCGGTCGTCAAGGGCAACGAAATATCCGGCTTCGGTCTGTCCGGTTTTGACAGACGTATAAAAGCGCTTAACCATGCGCCGGCAGGTTTTTCAGCAATTCAACGAGTTTTTCGGGCTGTTCGGCCACCGCATCGGCCCCGGCTTCCACCACCTCTTCCACACTCTGATAGCCCCATCCGACCCCGATAGCATAAGCATTGGCGGCTTTCGCCATAATCATGTCGAAACTTGTATCGCCGATCATGACAGTTTGCGCGGCCGTCACGTCGCATTCGGCCATGGCATCCAGCAACAAGTCCGGCGCCGGTTTGCCCGGGCCATCATCGGCACTTTTCAGCGTGGCAAAATATTCGCGTATGCCATAGGCGTCCACCACGCGGTTCAACCCGCGCCGCGACTTCATCGTGACAATGCCCAGCCGTGTATCGGACTCAGCGCCCAGCATTTCGATAATTTCCTTCATACCGTCGAACAGAACCTGCCCACGGTCGCTTTGTTGCGACAGGCGAATATGCGCGGCCCGATAAAGGGTCAGGATTTCGTCAATCTGCGTGTCGTCGGCGTCCGGCGCGTGGCGTCGCATGGCAACTTCAATAGGCAGGCCAACGGCGGACAGAATATCTTCGCGTGACGGTACGGCTACGCCAACCACCTCAAAAGCTTCGGATGTGGCAGAAACAATGGCCTGCTGGCTGTCGACAAGTGTGCCATCGCAATCAAATACAATCAGCCGCATTATGCCTCCTCCGCAAATGGTGATATTCCATCTTCAAGTTCAAAATCTAAAACATCCCATGTGTCAGCCATATGATCCCGAAGCGGGGCAAGGGCAGAAAATGTCCCTCCGGCCGGATGCGGCATCTTAATCGATCGGGCGTGCAAATGAAGCTTTTTCGGCAATAAACCGCCATGATCGGCGTTTTCGGCCTCGCTGCGATATTTGCCATCGCCGACAAGCGGATGACCCATGGCCGTAGCGTGGGCGCGTATCTGATGCGTGCGTCCCGTGCGCGGGCGAAAGGCCATCCATGTAAAGCGCTGGCCGACACGGGCTATTTCGGCAAAATCAGTGACCGCGCGCATGGCATCCGGGTCGCCCTTTTCGACAGGAAACACACGTTCACCGCCATCAGCCGCCGCGCGCTTGGCAAGCGGCGCAGTGATTGTGCCGTGCGACGGGCGCGGCACCCCATAAACCAGTGCCCAATATATTTTTTCAACCGTCTGGTCGGCAAATTGACGGGTCAGAAACTGCGCCGCTTTGCGGCTGCGCGCCAACACCAAAAGGCCGGATGTGTCGCGGTCGAGCCTGTGGACAAGGCGCGGCACTTCCGGCGCGCCAAAGGTCAACTCCGGCAAAACCCCGTCAACATGCTGGCTGGTTTTGCTGCCCCCCTGAACCGCCAGGCCGGATGGCTTGTTCAGCACCAGCAAATGCTGGTCACGATGGATGACAGAAGCGCGCAGTCCCTCGACCAGCGACAGCGACGCGCGTCCCGAAGCGGGTGTCGGCGATTGCCCGTCGCGCGGAACTTCCGGCGGCACACGCACCTGCTGGCCGGTCTGCACCCGGTCGCTGGCTTTGGCACGTGCACCGTCCAGACGAATACGCCCCTGACGCAACAATTTCTCAAGCCGCGAATGGGTAAGGCCGGCAAAATATTTGCGGAACCAGCGGTCGAGCCGCATCCCGTCATCATCGGGCTTCACCGCGCGGTGCTGCACACCGCTCATGGCGCAACCGCCCGCATGAAATAAAGACCTACGGCAAAGGCAATAAGCCCACCCAGCAACGATCCTCCCGCATAGGTTAGCGCGGGCCACATATCGCGGCGTTCAATAAGCTGAAACAGTTCCAGCGAAAAGGCGGAAAATGTGGTAAAGCCCCCGAGCACGCCGACACCGCCAAACAGACGAACAGCTTCGCTTGTGCCGGGCGGTAGACGCCACAGCCAGCCAATTAAAAGCCCCATCAACAGGCAGCCTGTCAGATTGACAACGAAAGTGGCCCACGGGAACCCGCCCGCACCACTTGAGCGCACCAGAAGCGAGACCAGAAAACGGCCAACCGCCCCCGTCGCACCGCCTGTGGCCACCAGCAAAATTTGAAAGCTCATCGTCACGATTTAAACCTATCGCCGCAATGTAACACGCAAGCGGCGATTGCCGCGCTCTATCTCAAGCGCGGTGTCGCCGGAAGCATTGCGCGCCAGACGCAACACATCCTGCACGCGCTCAATGGGCGATGCGTTGATTTGCAAAACAATGTCACCTGTGCGAAAGCCCGCCCGCTGCGCTTCACTATTGGCGGCAACATCCAGCACAATTACACCCTTTTTGCCAGCCGGCAAATCGCGCTCTTCCGACAAAGCCGGATTGATATTGGCAATTTGCAAGCCCGCCAGCGGGCTTTGACCGGTGACACGCTGCACATTTCGCAACGGCACCTCAGGTGCTGCAACAAGCGCCACATCAATTACAATTTGCTCGCTGCGCCGGTAGGCACCCAGTTCAACCTGACCTCCGATTTCAAGCGTGCCGATACGGAAACGCACATCGGCTGGCGAAAAAACATCGCGCCCATTGACGGTTTGAATGACATCGCCCTTGGTCAACCCGG
>CAJWBV010000069.1 GCA_913020275.1 uncultured Rhodobiaceae bacterium | reverse complement strand
TTGTCGCCGATTTCGGCAGGCAGAGCGGAAAATGCTTTTTTCAAATTTTTGGTCGTCTGCGCATTAAATGTCGTCAGGCGAATATAGGCGATGTTTTTGCGCGGCCCCTCAACCCGATGGCGCACGGCACGGATGCGGATAATGTCCCGCGTGATGGTTATTTCCAGCGGTTCGTCCTCACCTTCGCGCAACACGGTGAGGGTAATGTCCGTGCCCTTTTGCCCGCGCATGCGCTCCACCGCCTCAGCCAAAGTCAGGCCCAGCACCGGCTCGTCATCCAGATGCGAGATCAAATCATTGGGCAACATGCCCGCGCGCTGGGCCGGCGTGTCGTCGATCGGCGCTATCACCTTGACCAGCCCCTTATCCATGGTCACTTCAATGCCAAGACCGCCAAACTCGCCGCGCGTCTGTATCTGCATGTCCTCAAAGCCCTTGGGCGGCAAATAGGCCGAATGCGGGTCGAGCGATGCCAGCATGCCGGTCAGTGCCGCTTCGATAAGCTCCTCATCACTTGGCGCATCGACATATTCCGCGCGCACGCGTTCCAGAACATCGCCAAACAGGGTGAGTTGTTCATAAAGCGCAAGCTGGCCGCCATCTCCGTTCCCCGGGGCTCCCGTCTCCTCAGGCAAGTTTTCCTGGGCGTGCCCTGCCACACCGCCCGCAATGACCATGAGCGCAACAATCAGCAGTTTTTTTGTC
Organism: uncultured Rhodobiaceae bacterium; assembly: GCA_913020275.1. GTDB lineage: Bacteria > Pseudomonadota > Alphaproteobacteria > RS24 > RS24 > UBA7378. The sequence goes on along the minus strand of CAJWBV010000069.1, from coordinate 4,863 downwards.
GCGAAAATCAATTGTGACATCATTTCTGACATAGCTTAGCCGCTCCTTTTTTCGTTTTTGATCCAGGGCGCCGGATCAATCGGGCGACCATTATACCTTAATTCCAAATATAGCCGACTGCGCTCCAATGACCCAGACCCTTGCGGCAAATTTCCGAGCGGCTCGCCGGTTAGCACTTCCTGGCCGACATAGCTGTGCGGGGCCTCCATGCCGGCCAAAATCATCTGGTAATTGCCGTCAATGCCGAGAATGACAATGCCGCCATATTGCCTGAACGCGCCGCTGTATAGAACGCGCCCGTCATAAGGCGCGGTAATTTGGGCGCCGGGGCGGGCGGCAATGGCAAGCCCCTGTACGGTCTGCCCATTTGTGTCGGCCTGCCCGAAGCGTTGTTCAACCTGCCCGATGACGGGCAATGCTACGAGGCCGCGGGCGCGGGCAAAATCGCCCCCTTCGGCGGGCGGGGATGCGGGGTTGCGGCGGCTGCGCTTTTGCAGGCGCGCGGCAAGGTCTTTGAGGTTTTTGGCCTGCCGCACCAGCTTGGCGATTGCTTCGGCCTCGCGCGCGGCGGCGGCGCGAATGTCGGCCTCGGCCGCGGCTTTCTCGGCCAGCGCGACCTCAATACTGCGTTGGGCGGCGGCTGCATCCTGCTCGGCGCGCACCAATTCACCCGATTGCCGGTCCATATGCGCGCGAATGGCAACCAGTTCGACAAGCTGGCTGCGCAAGGCCTGGGCGCGGCTTTGCATGGAGGGCACAATGCTCGCCAGCGCAATCGCGCCCTGCACCGCGGCCAGTGCATCATCGGGATGCACCGCAAAAGCCGGCGGCGGCTGTGTTTCCAAAGCCTGCAGGCCGGCCAGCGTGCGCGACAAGGCGGCGCGGTCGCGTTGCAATTGGGCATCAAGCTGGCTTTCGGTCACGGCCAGTTCGCTCAAGCGCTCTTCAATGCGCTCGCGCTCAATATCTATGTTGCGAATGTCACGCGCCAGTTCAATCACCCGAAGCCGCAGGCGCTTGCTCTGGTTTTGAATGGTCTCTGCTTCTTCTTCAAGCCCGAGACGGCGCGATTGCCGGTCGCGAATTTCGTCATTAATGGCGTCGAGATCCGGCTCGGCGTTTTGTCCCAGAACCGGCACGGGCAGAAAAACTGTGCCCAGCATCAGGCCGCCCAGCACGCATAAGGCCGACAGACGCCGGCTTGTGGCGGACAAAATCATCAAGACGGGTCGGTCGGGCATATTTTTTCAATCGCGGTGATAGGGGTGGCGGGTCAAAATGGAAACGGCCCGCCAAATCTGTTCGCATAATAGCACACGCGCCAGCATATGCGGCCACGTCATTGGCCCGAAAGACAAAACCATGTCGGCGCGCGCGCGGATGGTATCATCAAGCCCGTCGGCACCGCCGATTACAAATGTAACGTCACTGTCTCCGCGCTCGATCCAACCTTGCAGCCGGTGGGCGAAGGCGCGGCTTGTCAGGCTTTTGCCGGTTTCATCAAGCACAATGAGCGGTCCGTTGCATTGTGCCAGCGCGTCGGCGATGAGTGCATTTTCACTGCGTTTTTTTTCGCCGCCGGTCAGCCCGCGCTTTTCGCGCAATTCCAGAATAGACAGGCCGGAAATTCCCAATTGGCGGCCGGAGGCCTCTATGCGGCGGTGAAAATCCTCAACCAGCGGCATCTCGCCCGAGCCGCGCATTTGCCCGACGGCAATAATACCCAGCTGCATGGGCTAGGCGCTTAATTCGGCTCCCAGTTGCCGGTCGGCGACACTGGCAGGCGAGCCCGAGGCCACGGGGCTGGCTTCGGCCGCCCACATTTTCTCAATGCCATAAAATTCACGGACTTCCGCCCGAAAAATATGGACTACAACATCGCCTGCATCGACCAGCACCCAGTCGCAGGTTGACAGGCCTTCGGCGCGCACGCCCTTATGTCCGTCTTTCTTGAGCTTGCGCAGCAAATGATCAGCCACCGCACCCACATGGCGCTGCGACCGCCCCGTGGCGACCACCATATGGTCGGCCAATGCCGATTTTCCTGCAAGATCAATGGTTACAATTTCCTGGGCCAAATCATCATCGAGACTTTTCAGAACCAGTTTGTGAAGGGCGCCGTCTACCTGATCGGGTCCCTCAATGTGCGCCATAGGCTTTTTTTCGCTCAGAGCACTTTCCCCATGTAAATGTCATCAAGACATGCGCCAGCTCACGCTGACCTCTCGAATGAAAACAAATTTCGCTACAAATTTCAATTAGATTTCAATTTCCGTGCTTGCCTCTGTGATGGCGCAAGGCGGAAGACGAAAGCCCGCTCAACACACCGTCGAGCATGATCCATGCCGGAGCTTGCGCGAAGCGAAAGCTGGCCGCCGCATTTGCCGGCTTGCGCCATGGCGCAAAGCGCATCGCCGCCGGGCTGATACCGGCCTGCAAAGTGCTGCCGGGGCGTGGATAAATCGCCACCGGAATTTCGCTCATCAACTCATCCCAGAACTTCCACTTGTGCAGACCGGCCAGATTATCCGCCCCCATCAGCCAGATAAATCGCACCCCAGGATTGGCGGCTTTTAAGCGACGCACCGTGTCGATGGCATATTGGGTGCCGAGCCTTGTTTCCTCGTCGGAAACAAAAATTTTAGGATGTCCGGCCAGCGCCCGACATGCGGCAACGCGCGCCGCGCTGTCTTTCGGGGCATGTTTCTTGAGCGGGTTTTGCGGGCTGACCAGCCACCAAATGCGGTCGAGCTGCAGAGCTTTGAGCGCCGTCAGCGACACCAGACGGTGGCCGGCATGGGGTGGGTCAAAGCTGCCACCGAACAGACCGACGCTCATGCCCGCCGCAAAATGGTGGCGCGCCGTCATTATTCGGGCCGCACCTGTCCGTCGCCGCGTACGGCATATTTGAAGCTGGTCAATTGTTCCAACCCCACAGGCCCGCGCGCATGAAAACGCCCCGTGGCAATGCCAATTTCGGCGCCCATGCCGAACTCGCCGCCATCGGCAAATTGTGTTGAGCAATTATGCATCACAATAGCGCTGTCGACCTCGTTGAGAAACCGGCTTGCGGCATGGGCATCCGCGGTAATGATGGCGTCGGTATGGTTCGAGCCAAATCGCGCAATATGCGCCATCGCCTCGTCAAGGCCGTCGACAACACGCACGGCAATAATGGGCCCCAAAAATTCCTGTCCCCAATCATCATCCGCCGCGGCGCGCACTTGGCTGTTGGTGGCGCATGTTTGGGCACACCCGCGCACTTCGCAACCGGCGTCCAGCAGGTCGCCGACAATCGGTGCCAAATGGCTGGCCGCGCACGCCTTGTCGACCAAAAGCGTCTCTGCCGCGCCGCAAATGCCGGTGCGTCGCATTTTTGCATTGGTGACAATATTGCGCGCCATGTCGAGGGCGGCATCACCATGCACATAGACATGACAAATACCCTCCAGATGGGCAAAAACCGGCACGCGCGCTTCGTCCTGCACGCGCCCGACCAGATTTTTGCCGCCGCGTGGCACAATAACGTCAATATTGCCGTCCAGCCCGCCCAGCATCATGCCAACGGCGGCGCGGTCGGTGCTGGGGACAAGTTGCACGCTGTCCGGGTCAAGCCCTGCCGCCTCCAGCCCGCGGGAAAAACAGGCATGAATGGCCCGCGCCGATTGCACAATCTCGGAACTGCCGCGCAAAATCACCGCATTTCCGGCTTTTAGACACAAGGCAGCCGCATCAGCCGTCACATTGGGGCGACTTTCATAAATCACACCGGTAACACCCAGCGGCACCCGCACGCGGGTAATGTCGAGGCCTGAAGGCACCTGCCAGCCGGCAAGTACTGTCCCGACCGGGTCAGGCAGGGCAATAATCGCTTCAACCGCATTTGCAATGGCTTCCAGGCGCGCCGCGTCCAGCATGATGCGGTCAAGGCGCGCCGCGCCGACATCCTGCTTTTCAGCTTCGGCCAGGTCGTGCCGGTTGGCGTCGATAATTTCAACCGCCGCCGCACGCAACTCATTGGCGGCATTTTGCAGGCCGGACAGGTCGCTCGGAGGAGGAACATCTCCGCTGCATGTACGAGTGCGTGCAACTCCTCTTACGGGCCGGCCACCCGCTCGAAATGCTTCACATGGGGGCGGAGTCGACGAGCCTCGAGGACGTGCTCGATCCGATAGCTTGGGACTACGACGGCGACGCTTCCTACCCCCTAGACGCCATACATCTGGCCAAGGCCGTGCGCGCGGCTCAGTTAACGTCGACGTCGACGCGCCTGACGCCCTGGCAGAAGTACTGCCTCGTCCCGCCGAAAGACCTCTTGCGCCTCCGGTCGCTCGTTGCGCGCGGTCGCGCACGAGAGAAAGTGCGGACGCGCACGAAGACGCCGCGCGAAATCGAACTGCTCTTCGCGCCGTCGTTTCCGAACGAGCTGTTCTGGAAGGTGATGGCGTTCTGGAACCCTCGCCACTAGCCTTAGGCCGAGTAAGGAAACCTATTGAACGAATCTTGTGTTAGACGCGCCGAAAGAAGGGGAGGAAAGGGCCGGGCCTACGGCGCGAAGGCCGCCGGCAGGCGCTGCGCCGGCGGCGGCGGCGCGGCCGGCGGGCCCGTCATCATGACGGTGCCCGGCGGCGCGGCCTGGCCCGGCGGGACCAATATAGTCGGCGGCGGCATCACCGGCGGCGCCTCGCCTCGCGCCCGCGCCTCGAGGCGCTTGCGCTCGCGGATGGCCACCATCTGGTGTAATGTGTTTGTCGGCACCTGGATGGGGCGCACGCCGCCCGGCACGACCATGCAGGGGACGGGCCCGCCGCGCGTGTCCACGAGGACGACCTGCCGCACCTGCCTTGCTCCCTCGACCGGCGG
>CAJWBV010000068.1 GCA_913020275.1 uncultured Rhodobiaceae bacterium | reverse complement strand
CGCCGAGAACGATATTTTCAACCAGCGAGCGGCTTAAGCCCCAGAAAGTGCGTGACTTTAACGACTTGTCGACCGGCATAACAATAATGCCGGCATCATCTTTTTCGACGCTCACCTTGTCAGATAGGGTCACCGAAAGCTCTCCTTTGGGGCCGTTGGCGGCAACATTTTGTCCGTTCAGCGTTATTTCAACGCCGTTTGGAACTGCTACCGGTTTTTTTCCAATACGAGACATAATTCAATCCTTCTCAATACCCGCCTAAAAGACGCGGCACAGAATTTCCCCACCGACATTGTTTTCACGTGCGGCATTGTCCGACATCACACCCTTGGGTGTTGATACAATGGAAATGCCAAGACCGTTGCGGACAACAGGCATTGTCTTCACGGACGAGTAAACCCGACGCCCGGGTTTCGACACGCGCTGAATTTCCTGAATGACCGGCTGGCCCTCATAATATTTCAGCTCGATCTCAAGCTCCGAAACGCCATTGACGATTTCGGTTTCCGAATAGCCGCGAATATAGCCTTCGTCCTCCAAAACATCGAGCACCCAGCGCCGCAGTTTCGAAGCCGGGGTGTTTACCGATGACTTGCCGCGCATCTGCGCGTTGCGAATTCGGGTCAGCATATCTCCAAGAGGATCATTCATCTGCTCACTCCTACCAGCTCGATTTAACCATGCCCGGGATCAGACCTTTGGAGGCCAGATCACGCAGCGAAATGCGCGACATATTCAGCTTGCGGTAGTAACCCCGCGGACGCCCTGTAACCCCGCACCGGTTGCGCACGCGCGTCGGTGCCGAATTGCGCGGCAGTTCGGCCAATTTCAAACGCGCCTTGAAGCGATCCTCATTAGACAATGAGGTATCGCTTGCCACCTGCAAAAGCGTTGCCCTTTTGGACGCGTATTTGGCGGCCAATCTCTTGCGTTTGTTGTTACGCTCTACTGAACTCTTTTTAGCCATCTATATCTCCACCGTTCCTAATCTGTGAACGGAAAGTTAAAGCCGCGCAGCAATTCGCGCGCCTGATCGTCGTCATTGGTTGAGGTGCACACGATGATGTCCATGCCCCAGATTGTATCGACCTTGTCGTAATTGATTTCCGGAAACACGATGTGCTCCTTCAACCCCATGGCGAAATTGCCATTGCCGTCAAAGCTGTTCGGGTTCAACCCGCGGAAATCTCGCACGCGCGGCAGAGCGATTGTCACCAGACGGTCGACAAATTCAAACATGCGCGCACCGCGCAAGGTCACTTTCACGCCCAGCGGCATGTTTTCGCGCACCTTAAAGCCGGCGATTGAGTTGCGCGCGCGGGTGATAACCGGACGCTGGCCTGCTATGGCCTGCAAATCTTCAAACGCCGAATTGATTTTCTTGGTATCCTGCGTTGTTTCGCCAATGCCCATATTGAGCACAACTTTTTCCAGCGCCGGCACCTGCATGGTGTTGGCGAGGTTGAATTTCTCTTTCAGCGCATCACGCACCACGCTGTTGTAGTGCGTTTTAAGACGCGGCTGGTATGCTTGTGCTTCAGCCATCGATCACTTCTCCTGAACGCTTTGCAAACCGCACTTTCGAGCCGTCATCAGCCAGCCGAATGCCAATCCGCGTTGCCTTGCCGTCCTTGGGGTCGGCAATCGCAAGATTGGACAGATGAATTTTGCTTTCGCGGCTGATAATGCCGCCTTCCGACTGGGCTGACTGCTTTTGGTGGCGGCGTACCATATTGACGCCCTGCACCAGTGCGCGATCTTCCGACGGGAACACCGCCAGCACTTCACCGGCCTTGCCTTTGTCGCGTCCGGCCATGACCAGCACGCGGTCGCCTTTTTTGATTTTAGCAACCATTACAGAACCTCCGGTGCCAGCGAAACGATTTTCATGTGATTGCCGCTGCGCAACTCGCGTGTTACGGGGCCGAAAATGCGCGTGCCGACCGGCTCGCCGGCATTATTGACCAGCACGGCGGCATTGCGGTCAAAACGAATGGCGCTGCCATCGACCCGGCGAATTTCCTTGGCAGTACGCACGATAACGGCCCTCATGACATCGCCTTTCTTGACACGCCCACGCGGAATGGCCTCTTTCACGCTGACAACAATCGTGTCGCCAACAGAAGCCGTCTTGCGTTTTGAGCCGCCAAGAACCTTGATGCACTGCACCCGGCGCGCGCCCGAATTATCGGCAACATCCAGATTAGTTTGCATCTGTATCATAGCTTCAATCCTTCAAAACCGGGCCAAGGCCCAACTTACTCACTCTGGCCGGAAACAACTTCCCAGCTTTTCAATTTCGACACGGGCCGGCATTCACGGATGGTAACCGCGTCGCCGATTTTGACCTCGTTTGTTTCATCATGCGCGTGGTAGCGCTTTGACTTACGCACGGTCTTTTTCATCACCGGATCGGTGAACCGTCGCTCGACACTGACAACAACAGTTTTGTCGCCCTTATCGCTGACCACTGTGCCCTGTAGAATTCGTTTCGGCATTTTGCTTCCTACCCTTTAACCCGCCTGACCGGCATTTTGCGCCATGGCGCGTTGTGCTGTTTTCAGCCGTGCAATGGTCTGGCGCACTTGCTTGATGCGCGCAGAGTTTTCGAGCTGACCCGACGCCTGCTGAAAGCGCAGATTGAGCTGCTCTTTTTTCAGTTTCACCAGTTCGTCAGAGAGCTGGTCTGCTGTCAGATCGTTAATTTCAGTCATCTTCATGATCACTCAGCCCCTTTTTGCTCACCCGGACGCGACACGATGCGCGTGGCAACGGGCAGCTTGGCCGCGGCCAGCTTCAACGCCTCATGCGCAACATCCTGCGGCACGCCGTCAACCTCGAACATGATACGGCCCGGCTTCACGCGGCATGCCCAATATTCAGGCGTACCCTTACCTTTACCCATGCGCACCTCGGTCGGCTTTTTCGAAACCGGCACGTCGGGAAAAATGCGGATCCAGACACGACCGGCACGCTTCATATGACGGGTGATAACCCGACGTGCAGCCTCAATCTGGCGCGCGGTTACACGTTCCGGTGACGTCGCCTTCAGCCCATATGAGCCGAAAGTCAACGCTGTGCCGCCCTTGGCATTGCCACGGATGCGACCCTTATGCGCCTTGCGGAATTTTGTACGTTTTGGTTGCAGCATGGTTCTAGTTTCCTGCTGCCGGACGCTGCGGACGACCGGCGTCCGAGCCCTGCTCTTCACGGCGGTCACGGGCCATTGGGTCATGCTCCATGATTTCGCCTTTAAAAATCCAGATTTTCACGCCGCAAATGCCATAAGCCGTCATGGCTTCGGCCACGCCATAGTCGATATTGGCGCGCAATGTATGTAGTGGCACACGCCCCTCACGATACCATTCGGTGCGCGCAATCTCTGCGCCACCCAGACGGCCGCCGCAATTGATACGAATACCGAGCGCACCAAGCCGCATGGCCGACTGAACGGCCCGCTTCATGGCACGACGGAAGCCGACGCGACGTTCCAATTGCTGGGCAATACTCTCGGCAACCAGCTGGGCGTCCACTTCGGGCTTACGCACTTCGACAATGTTCACGACAACTTCGCTGCTCGTCATTTTGGCGATTTTTGTTTTCAACTTTTCGATGTCGGCGCCCTTTTTGCCGATGATTACACCGGGGCGTGCCGAATGAATGGTGACACGGCATTTTTTGTGCGGACGTTCAATCACTACACGCGCAACGCCGGCCTGACGCAAATCGCGCATCAGCGTATCGCGAATTTTGAGATCTTCATGCAGAAGCCCTGCATATTCGCCCTTGCCGGCATACCAGCGCGACTCCCATGTGCGGTTGACGCCCAGACGCATGCCAATCGGATTGACCTTCTGACCCATTACGCTTTCTCCTCAACTTCGCGCACAACAATGGTGAGCTGGCTAAACGGTTTAATAATGCGCGCAGCGCGCCCCTTGGCACGCGCGCGGAAACGCTTCATGACGAGGTTTTTGCCAACATAGGCCTCGGCAACGACAAGACTGTCCACATCGAGATTGTGATTGTTCTCCGCATTTGCGATGGCGCTTTCGAGAACTTTTTTCACATCATTGGCAATGCGGCGGCGCGAAAAAGTCAGGTCTGACAGCGCGCGTTCGGCTTTTTTGCCGCGAATGAGTTGAGCCACCAGATTGAGCTTTTGCGGGCTGGTGCGGATCATGCGACCGACCGCCTTGGCTTCATTGTCGGGCAATTGCCGTTGTGCCGATGGTTTTCCCATGATTACTTCCTTCTCGCCTTCTTGTCCGCGGCATGGCCGTAATAAGTGCGCGTGGGCGCAAATTCGCCGAATTTATGGCCGACCATATCCTCCGTCACAGAGACCGGAATATGCTTCTGGCCGTTATGCACGCCGAATGTCAGGCCGACAAATTGCGGCAAAATTGTCGAACGACGGCTCCAGATCTTGATGACTTCATTGGTGCGGCCACTGTCGCGCACGGCCTCCGCCTTTTTGAGCAGATAACCGTCAACAAACGGGCCTTTCCAAACTGAACGTGTCATGCCTCGCGCTCCTTACCGTTTCTTCCGCAGGTGTCGGCTGCGGAGAATATATTTGTCTGACGTGGTGTTCGACCGTGTGCGGCGTCCCTTGGTGGGTTTGCCCCACGGCGTCACCGGATGGCGACCACCTGATGTTTTGCCCTCACCGCCACCATGCGGGTGGTCGACCGGGTTCATTGCCACACCGCGCACTGACGGACGCTTGCCGAGCCAGCGATTGCGGCCCGCTTTGGCAAGCTTGATGTTTGACTGATCCGGATTGGATACGGCACCAACGGTGGCCATGCATGTGCCCAAAATCAGGCGCTGTTCACCGGATGTAAGCCGCACAATTGCATAGCCCTGGTCACGCCCAACAAGCTGCGCGAACGCTCCTGCGGAACGGGCAATTTGGCCGCCTTTGCCGGGCTTCATTTCGATGTTGTGAATAATCGTGCCGATGGGCATAGATTTGAGCGGCATGGCATTGCCCGGCTTAACGTCAACGCTGTCACCGGAAACAACACTGTCGCCCGGTGCCAGACGTTGCGGTGCCAGAATATAGGCCAGCTCGCCATCTTCATATTTAATCAGCGCAATAAACGCCGAGCGGTTCGGGTCATATTCAAGACGCTCGACTGTAGCCCGCATGTCAAACTTCGTACGCTTGAAATCGATAATCCGGTAGCTGCGCTTATGCCCGCCACCGCGCCGACGCGCCGTGATGCGACCGGTGTTGTTGCGCCCGCCGGATTTTGTCAACCCTTCGGTCAGATGCTTCACCGGCTTGCCGGTGTGCAAGCCCGAACGGTCAACCTGAATAAGACCACGCTGTCCGGGGGTCGTCGGCTTGTATTTTTTCAATGCCATAGCTTCTTATCCCCGTCCTAAAGACCCGTTGTCACGTCGATCGAATGACCGTCTTCCAGTGTGACAATCGCTTTTTTCATCTCGTTCTGCCGCCCCGGAATACCCCGAAAGCGCTTTGCCTTGCCCTTGCGACGCAAAGTATTCACGGCCTTAACCTTGACATCGAACAATGCCTCAACCGCTTCCTTGATAAC